>JBKJKD010000068.1:0-21299 GCA_046597635.1 Ferruginibacter sp.
AGAGCAAACAGCACCGAGGAAAAAAGATGCAAAAACCCAGGTGGGCAACTTACCCGTTTTACCAATAAAAATCAGCGGGAATATAAACAGGGAAACGTTGGCCAATGTTTGCCCAAATCCTGTAAAAAAACTTTGCGCTTGAAAGCCGGTAGCCTGTTGCGTTGCGTCTAATTTATCGGCAATAAAAGCACGGTAAGGTTCCATGGCGGTATTGTTGCCGGCATCCAATAACCATAACAAACCAGCGGCCATCCATAAGGCGCTGCTAAAAGGAAATAGGAATAGAGCGATGCTACAAATCATGGCTCCAATAAAGAAATAGGGTGTTCGTCTGCCGAATTTTGGGTGCCAGGTTTTATCGCTCAAAGCACCAATGATGGGTTGAATAATTAAACCGGTGAGCGGTCCTGCCAGATTGAGCCAGGGAATTTCGTCGGGCTTTGCGCCCAGAAAATCGTAGATAGGATTTACAGCGCTTTGTTGCAAGCCGAAACTATACTGAATGCCAAAGAAACCAACATTCATATTGATAATCTGCCAGAAACTCATGTTAGGCTTGCGAAGGGTCATAAGCAATCGTTGTTTGTGGTTTGAATATATGACAAATAGCTGCGTCGTACAGGCGCAAACGTTTGTGGGGGATAAGAAAAAACCCGGTTATTGCTCAGATTTTAAGAACAGGAATTATACACTGATTGCACTACTTGACCATACCTTCACTGTACTTACTTTCTCAAATCATCCATCAATTTTTTACCGGCTGTTTCTTTCAAGGCAAGGTACACCCCGTTCGTCCAGCCAAAGCCATCCTGAGAATTGTATTCACCGCCGCCGGCTTCTTTTGTGAGATCTTCCACATTGTACTTCTCCATCATCTTGCCTGTGGCCGCATATACTTTATCATTCAGCGCCAGCCATCTTTGCGTTACATCGTTAGCCAGTGCTTCCTTACCATAATTTTTCAAACCGGTTACCGCCATCCACTGTAAAGGTGCCCAGCCATTAGGGGCATCCCACTGCTGGCTGGTAACTTGCAACGTCGTAACCAGACCGCCTGGCTTTAAAAATTTTTTCTTTAAAATGATCGCCGTTTTATCAGCTTGTTCCTGCGTGGCTATTTTGCAAAACAAGGGCACCGCACCCGCAAGGGTTAGCGACTGCTTTGGTCTGCGCTCTTCCCAATCATAATCAACAAAAAAACTTTCGGCAGGGTTCCAGCAGTATTTATGCAATGCCATTTTTCTTTCTTCGGCCTTGAGCCTATATTCGTCACACTTGTCTGTGCTCCCAAGTAGTTCATGAACTTCTGCAATCGTTTCCTCCAAATGATGCAACAAACAATTTAAATCTACGGGGATGATAGAAGTAGTGTGTATGGTAGCAAAAGTTGTATCATCTTTAAACCAGCGGCTGCTATAGTCCCAACCTGATTCTGCACCTGCTCTAAGGTGACGAAATAATTGTGAGGCAGGTTGAGAAGCATGCATGGCGAGTTCTACATCTTCACGATATGATTCTGGTCTTGCAGTATCATTTTCATCCCAGTAGCGGTTCAGGATTTCTCCCCCTTCCATTTTTACGACACGCAGTTTTGCAACAGTATTTTCATCTAAATCTGCAGCGCCCTTCATCCAAAAAGAATATTCGGTTTCAAGCGATTGCAAATAGACAGGCAAGATATCTTTACCCTTTATGCTTGCCAGCAATTGGATCATGAACGAGTAAAAAGGTGGCTGGGACCGACCCAAAAAATAGGTACGGTTACCATTGGGAATATAACCTACGGACTGCACCAGGTAACAAAAATTATCTGCCATATTTTCTACCAGAACGTTTAGGCCCGAGGCTTTCAGACCCAGCATAGTGAAATAACTATCCCAATAATATATTTCTCCAAAACGCCCTCCGGGAACTACATAGGGATGAGGCAATGGAATCAATGAACTCTTTTTTTCATCTGGTTGCCGGGTGAGCAGCGGCCATAATTGATGAATATGTTCGGCTGCAGTTTTTTGGTCATCTGCATGAAAATCGGAGGCAAACACATGCGGCATATCAAAGCAGGAAAGCACAAACGACTGGAGATTGAAACCGGGTTTATCCTTCTCCTGCAGGTAGCGTTCAAAAATAACAGCAGTAGATATTTTTGGCACACAATCAACAAATGTTTTGCCGTCATCAAAAACCTGGCTCATCTGTACATCTTCAAACAAGGGGCTCAGTTCGTAGATTTCCTGCTGCATCTTTTTACTTTTAGTGAGATGAGTTTGCTATTATAGGATTATTGGCAACTGCCTTTTTCTGGAGTCGTTTAAAAAAGAAAAGCAACACAATAAGAATGGCTATGGGAATAAGCGAAAAGTAAAATGCAGTTTGACCGCCGTATGCATCAAAAATATGACCGGTGATGATAGAGCCGGTGGTGCCGCCCAGAGCAGAGAACACTACAATTAATCCCGACATTGACGCATGCTTGTGAGCAGGCAGGTTGCTTAATATAACCGAATTAATGGCCGGGTAAACAGGAGCTAAAAATAAGCCGATCAATGGAAACAAAAATGCAACCAGGGGTACATCGGCAAGGCTTTTAATATTTAAACCAGTAATGTCTTTTGTTAACGGCACAGTGATAACAACAATCAATGCAGCTGCTAACAAACAACCTAAGAGTACAAACAGCCAATCAATTTTTCGCAAAACAATACCGGCCAAAAATCTGCCAAGCGCAATAGATGCACTGAGGATACTGGCCATTTGTATGCTAAGACTGGTTGACAGCTTCAAAACATCTTTGTTAAAAGTAGGCAGCCAGCTCATGATGCTCTGTTCTATAAGCACGTAAAAAAATGCGCAGAAAATAAATACCAGCACGAGCGGCAAAATGATCAGGCGGAGCATGGCTACAAAACTTTCTACGCCAGACTTGCCAGGTTCCGCCGCTTTAACTGCAGTCTCATCCAGCCTGGTAGAGAGCAACAGTAAGAACGCCATAATAACCAGGCCAGCGAGAATGTAATAGGCATTGAACCACGTAGTAGACTTTGGATTATCATTGTCTACAAAAGCGCCGAATAAAAAATAACCGGCGAGTATACCCACCATAAAAAATGACTCCAGGAAATTCATAAGGCTCAAATGCTCTTTCTCGCTTTTGGTTACCAATACAATGGTAGAAAGTACAGATACTTTGATTAATGCAAAGCCAATGCCTACAGAAGCAAACAACATCTTTGTCATTAAAAAACTATTTACAGACGGGATGATTAAACACATGATGGCAACAAGGGCCAGCGCAATGAGCATCGTTTTTTTATAACCGATCCGGGTTACATAAGAGGCTATCAAAAAAGAAGTGATGGCTATGCTCAAATCTTTAAAAGCCTCCAGCACACTAGCTGAGCCTTTGGAGATATCGAAATTATTTTGCACCTGCAGTATAACGGTTCCTACACTATTGAGGAGAATAGCAAACACAAAATAATTGAGAAACAGCGAGAGCTTAATTTTGAAATTTGGCATAGCGTTGATTGGGATGAATTTCAAATATACCCTTATGACTGCTTAATTCCAAAGTTTACATCAGATGGAGCCTCCTCTTACCAGCATGGATTCTACACTCACAGATCTGAGTATATCCTGATTTTGTAGTGAGCCAAACATTTGTGCAAATGCAAGTTTGCCTAGCTTGGAGCCGCTGGTTTCTACGTAAGTAATTACCGGGTTATACATAGATGGTATAAGACCATTGCTAATGCTAACGATGGCAACTTCTGATGGAACTTTTAAATTTAATTGATGAATTGCTTTCATTACGCCTATAAGAATAAGGTCGCCCATACAAAAAATCACATCGGGTGGTTTATTGGATCTTAAAGCAGCCAGGGCAAGTCTTGTAGAAATGTCACTGCTTTCAGGATAGTCAGTATCTATAGTAGTTCGAGGAGACAAGCTTTTAAAAGTTTCCATAAAAGATCTCTGGCGGAGCTTAGAAATGCTAAGATTAGGATGCCCAAATAAGGCAAGCACTTTCTTTTTATTTTTTTCAATAATCGTTTCCGCAGCAATTCTTGCAGCCGCCTCATCTGCCATGCATACCGTTAAAAATCCTGTTTCTTCAGGAACCCGATCGTAGAAAATAACAGGTATGCCAAGGCTGATTAATTTGGTATAAGGAGTCATATCTTCAGTACCTACAGAAAGCGCTACAAATAATCCCATCACTCCATTTCTCCGAAAAATATCGAGGATAGATGTTTCTACTTTTACATCGTCTCTCGATTGCATGATTAAAACCGTGTAACCAAAACGGCTTGCTTCTTCTTCTACTGCTGAGATAAATGAATCGTAAAAGAAATTATCTATCATCGGCACGAGTATACCCAGCACATTACTTTTTTGCGTACGAAGTTGCACAGCCTGGCTGTTAGGTTCGTACTCCATCAGTTCTGCAAGCTCTCTCACTTTCACCTTTGTAGCTTCAGAAATATCAGGATGGTTTTTTAAAGCACGGGAAACGGTGGAGATGCTGATTCCGAGCGTCTGCGAGAGTTTTTTTAAAGTACTTTTCTGCATGAATAACTATTTGAAATAAAACTTTCAATGGTAAAGATATTTTTTTCAAATGATAAAACACCGACAGGAGGAACGTGCAGGTAGATATGTATAGGAAACCTCTGTATTGAGTTGATGGCACTGCTGTTTCTGAAATTAACTTGGAAGCTTACAAGCGTACAGCAAAGCTGACACTACCGTTACGACCATCTGAAGACCATACGCCCGGCCCAGGATAAAATAGTGGACGCTTTGTGAAGTATTTTTTATTTGTAACATTGCTAATTGCCACTTTAAGCTCCAGGTTTTTAGAAATATTTACACCAGCATTTAAATCTAAAATGCTGTATGACGGTACCAGGCCTACTGCGCCTGAAGTTTTTAGCGGCTCGAAAGTATTTAAAGGATCGGAAAAAGTTGCAGCGGTGTAACTATAAAGTGCCGAAATATTTATCCTGCTACCGCGGACTGTAACACCATTTCTTGATATTACATCCGGTGCACTCTCCACTTTATTTCCACGGATATTGATATTTGCTGTGCCCGATTTTACAGTTGCATTAGTATACCTGGCTTGCATAAATGAGGTGGAGGTAAAAACGGAAAGGCTTACTTTTTTACATAAAAACCAATCAGCTTGTACAAATATTTCTGCCCCTTTAGTAAGTGAATTGCCTACGTTTGTCCGATAAGTATAAAAATTACCTGCGTTGTCTGTTTGGGCTAACGTACCAAAGCGCTTGTTATATTGCAACACAAATCCATTGATATCCCACCTTAAATTCTTCATACTTCCCCTGATACCTAACTCAGCATTGTAGCCATTTGAATTTCTAATTTCAGGATCAATTTTTTCGTATATGGATGCGGGAATCACATCTTTAAAAATCATAGGACGATAACTTTGAGACCAGCCACCATAAAGCTCTGTATTGGAAAAAGGTTTGTAGGAAATATTTGCGCCGAACAAAGAAAAACGGTTCTTAATAGTAAGAGGAATTTGGTTCTCAGGATAATACACAATCTTTCCACTCATATCTGTTTGACCCATTTCTACCCTTGCACCAAAATTGACAGAAAGATTGCTTTGAATCTGAAATTTATTCTCTGCAAACAAGGCAATATTATTTGTTTTGAAATGTAAATCTCTACCCCAAATTGGATCAGCCAGACTTAAATCGTAATCGGTACCCGTACTTCCTTTACCTAATTGTGTTCGATGAAGATCGTTGTTCATATATTGAATACCCGCTGCAACAGAGCTGGTTTGCTTTGCCAAACGATACATGTGCAACAAACGCACTTCGGTAGTGTAGCTATTAAAGCGATCAACGTCTACCTGGCGGTTATTGAAATTACCGGTGGCTGTCACAATAGTATCTCCAACATTTGCTGGCTTATCAAACAGTACACTGTTTCTACTACCCAAAACTGCTGAGGAGGTTAACTGCAATCTTGTTTTGTTTGTCATTTGCCAGTTTATGATGATGGAAGGCACGTGGATATTGGGGCTAAAATAGTTACGGGACCTTGTGGCCTGTGTGGGATCTGCGGCAAACATACTATCGGTGAGGGGCCCCGGAATTTTATATAAATACTCAGACCTTGACCATTCTAACCTGACAGATAAATTTTTAAAGGGTTCGTAGGCAAGCATCACAGACTCCGCTTCAGAATCAGTGTGTTCAGTCTTCCTATAGCCATCTCTGGATTTTCTGTAGAGGTAGCCATAATACCTGAACTTGCCTGACTTTCCGCCTACAGCATTGTAACTACTTTTTAAATTAAAAGAGCCTAAAGTGGTGATGCTCTCAAACCCAAACGGCCTGCTGGTATCCCCCTGCTTGCTGATGTAATTGATCATGCCGCCAAACTGAGCTCCATATTGCAAAGAGCCTGTACCTCTTACCAATTCTATGCGGTCAATACTTTCCAGGGGCATACTGTAGTGACTTGCTGGGTAGCCATACATGTCGGAGTTAGTCAACACACCGTCCTTGCGTATATTAAATTCCCAACCACGGTGTGGGTCTAAACCTCGGGCAGCAATGTTAACCTGGTTGCCCGATCCATCCATATCATAAACAAACACGCCAGGTATTTTTGCAAAGACCTGCCGCCCTGTTTTATTGGCAATATCTGCAGTAGTGTTGCTAAGATTTAGAATTTCTGTTTTTTTTCCAGAGAAAATATATGTTCCAAGTTCTGCAGGCAGTTGCTTTACGGTATGCTGATTTAGACGGGTATAAAAAATGAGGCTATCTAAATATTTTATTTTAACCGGCATCTCCTTATTAATCGGCTGCTGTGCACAAAGACCGATACCAAAAAATAAAAAAACTACGATACACAAATTTCGTTTCATAATAATTGTAGAAATATTTTACCAGGCTTCAGCAATAAACAGAGCCTGTGAAAAATGAACTAACTATTTATTCTGCCCCATCAATACGTCCTCTCGCTACAGCAAAGTTTCCCACTTTGTTTCCTGTGGTGATACCCACTTCACAATCGCTTCTAAAATGAATAGCACCATACAAGCGGGAATCGGAAGCTTCCTTTGCCATAGCAGCAAACAGAGATGCCTTGGCCGGAACGATATAGCTGAGCACGGTACTGGCGGCACCACTAAAAGTACTGTGCCCACTGATGTATGCCGGAAAGTTTGGCAGACCGATATCCGTTTTGATCCGTGGATCTACCTGCATTGGCCGTGGATTAAAATAAAAATATTTTGCATCCCAGCATACTATACCTGCATCCATCAAACTCATATTAAGCAGCGCCATATTTCTTGCCCATCTTGCCTCACTAAAATTTAAGGCAACAAATTCGTTTGCAGCTATATAATTCCAGTGGCCGGGTGGCGTATAAGTACCCACACCGTCTGACCAGAATGTTGCAATCCTTTTTTGCTCCCTGGTAAGGTTCTGTTGTATCTGGTAAATCTCCTCTGTTTCTTTTTTAAACTTTTCAGAACCCGTCCTCGGGGGTGCTGGTGGGCGTATGGCAGTAACCATCGTTGTAGAATCGAACAACCAACTTTTTACGTTGCCAAACAAAGGCAGCATACAGGGCCTCGACGGTGCATCGAGACTTATCCAGGGAGTTTCGCCCCTTGCCATACAATCGGTTTCCAACTTGGTCCAAATAGTTGGATTGCCCACAGCTACTCCTGCCCTATCTCCTCTTGCACGTACAATGAATTTTGTGGCTACTAATTTCCCCAAGGCTTCGCCAGCCTCGAGATCGCTGCGCACATTTGCTCCAGCAATTAATCTTGCTCTTTTGTGTTCTTCAGCTTTTTGATTGATAAAATCCTGATCGCCGGGAAACAATAATTTCAATAACTCTACAGAAGCACCCATCACCACGGCATCTTCACTAGGGTAAGATGGTAGGGATGACTTTGGCAACAGCGTTTTGATATTGGCATCTACCACAAAAGGAGCCGCACGGTTAAACTGGGCTTTATAAAAATAACCGGCCACGCAAGCATCGTACTGTGCAGCACTCAGGTAAGCATAGGCCCTTGAGGCGTAAGGCGGATTTGAGAATGGAAAAGTGGGATAAGCAAGCGGGTTTCCTGCACTCGGTATGGGGTAAGTGCCATCAGCATTTTGATAGGGCGGAATATTGTGTTTTGCTACTAACTCCCGCATAATTTCGTTCCAGCGCAACACAGCACCTGCCCCCCAATAATTTACGAGTGCCCGTTCCTCCGGGGTGATATCATCTTGAAAACTTTTTATTTCATTCAATTGCACCGCATAATCTGGCGACGTGGTAGCAACGGGTGTAGCACATGCAAACTCGCCGGCTGATGTTAATAAAATTGGTTTCCAGGTACCGGCATTGGCATCTGCTTTTGAGGGACTCAGCGCAGGATACAAGAGGTTGGTTTCCTCGATACTTTTTGAACAGGAATTCAAAAATAAAAATGCTGCCAGCGTGAGGAAGTATACATATATATTTTTCATCGTTGTATTTTTATTGGCTCCAAACATGCGTTTTAAGCGGTCATTAAATTTTATAATTTGGTAGGTTCCTTTTGTTTTTTACTTACATCAAGGATGTAGAATATTCCGCCTCCGTAACTCGTACTTTGCCCCACATTTCTGCCGGCCACAGTAGTATTTACATCTGCCACAAATGAAAGTCCGTTTACAAAGTCAGCTTCGTATTTTACATGAAGACCTACTTTGGTTGCATTCATTTTATTGCTTACAAAAGGCATATTGTTTTTGGTAATGTCAAAGCCGCCCAATGTTGTCCATTTATCTGCAATGGCTTCTACTATCCAGCTGCTGCTGCGGTACCCTGCCCTCACATTAAAATAAGTAGCGTCTGGCATTTTAACCTCATTGGTATAATGCATTTCTGTAGTGTAATAGGTATTCTTATCCAGCCGCACATTGTTTCTAAAATTGTAGGTACCAGAGGCGGTTGCAAACCAGTTGCCTATTTCATAATCTGCCATCAATCTCAGCATAGCTGTTTTACTTTGCATGCCAATAGACAAGGGTAGCAGGTCAGCACTGTAATCAGAAACCGGCGTGGAATATCCTCCGATTAAAACGCCTTTTAAACTACCCTTGCCAATCGCTTTTTCTTTAGCCACCCATTTTACAAACAAAGACAAATCCTGCAGGCCTCTTTGACCTTTTAAAGTGCCTGCGCTTGCCTGCGTCTTTATATACGGTAAACCAAAGAGTAGATTCAGCTTATCAGTAACACCAAAGTTTCCCATTACCATAGCAGCTTTTGTACTTACCGTACCAAGGTTGGCATTGTCTCTTTTATTGGTTCCTTCCCAATAATTTTTCCAACTACTGTAGCCAGCCGCAGCACCTACACAGAAATAATTTCGTTGCATCATGATACCATCAATATCTGTTTGCGCTGAGGCTGCAAGTTGCATGAGGCAAAAGCAAATGAAAAGTCTAAATATTTTTTTCATGAATTTTAGTTTTGGTTTTAACTACAAACTATTTTTCCAATTTTAATTTATCAATGATGTAAGCCGCCACTTTATTTCCATATTCGTTGCTTACGATACAGCTAGGATGAAAATGAATGCCACCATAAAACCTGGACATGTTGTTTTCTTGTGCTGCCTGGCGAAAGGAAGTAAAGGAACGGTTGGCTATTCCGAATTCCAACTCACTTGTATCAGTGTATGAAAAATTATCGCCATACATGGTAGTAAGTGCTTCTGCGGCGGCCGATGATACCGTACTGTGCCCGCAGGTATACTCGGGAAATGGTGGACTTTGCAGGTAGGGTTGCCAATCAGGATCAATGTATTTGTTGATAGCAGTTTCCGGGCGCATCATATTGCTTCTAAATTTCTCGTCCCAACATTGAATGAATGCATCAAACATACAAATGGAGGTAAGCGTATATGCTGCCACCGTTTTTCTAAAACTTGCATTTGATTTTTGTGAAGCAATACCTACAATATTCATCCAGTGGCCGGGTGGCGAGAACTTTTTTGTAACAAACATCACGTGACCTGATACATTTAATTTACCGCCGAGATCATCCCAAAATTCTGCAATGTGCTTTTGTTCTGCGGTTAGACTATCAATGGTATTCTTAGAATCCATTACCTGCTTGTAGTACGGGCCGCTCTTGTCCGTCATATTAAACGGAATAGGAGGTGGTGGTACAAATTGGTCGGCACTATCTAGTGCAATAGTGCGAATTTCCATCCAATGAGGTTCCATGGCACTTGTATAGGCAGGCGGTGTAGGTATCCAACGGCCCGGTGAATCTATTACGTTGTAACGGGAAGCACTTCTTGTTTGAGCATAGTTATCCTTTTTACTCCATGCCATGATGGCATTGCTGATGGTATCTGCAAAGGCAATACTGTTTTTCAACATGTCGCTGGCCATACCACTATCCTTTGCCTGCTGCTTCAATCCATCTACATAGTCTTGCATACTTCCCTCGGGGAAGGTAACCGATTCTCCCACTTTGCAAAATGCTAGTAGTGCAGCAAATTCAAAATCAATCTTACCAGCAGTATCTGGTTTTGGCATAGTTTGCAAACCATTTATCTGGCCTGCCAACGAAGTAAATTCGTTTGGATAGCCGGCAACGATACATTCATAGGCAGCAATATTTGCATAGGTATAATTGCGGCTTGCTACTATCGGCGAAAAGCCCACATGTTTCACCACTTCGTTGAGTTCCTTCACAGTTTTGCTGTAAGAAAAAGCATCTTCGAAATAAGTTTTTTTAACGGGCTCATTTTTGCAGGCACTCACGGCTAGCAATAATGCTATTGAATAACAAAGAAATTTCATACTAAAATTTAAGAATGGAAAGGGCAGGCCTCAGTTTTGTGACTGAGCCTGTGAAATATAAGATAGAATTATGTTAGGCCTGATCCGGCGGGCGTTCTGCGGACTTGCCAACTGCTTCGGCAGTAGATGGAGTGGAATAAAAAAATAAAGTAAGGCGTATTTGTATTGGCGCCTGCACTAAAATACCGGTGTACAATTCTTCATATTCGGCAGTAGTTACTTTGATTTGCTTTTGATCGGACCCCGACTTCTTTTTATCACCTGATGCATTGAGTTCATTCACCAATTTGTAAAACTCATTTTTAGAGTTCTCTATTTTCATTTTAGACAAATGGGGAATACACAATAGTTCAAGAGAATCTTTATAGACACGAACTTTCACATATTTATAAATGGTTCCTTCTACATTTATTTCACCATCAAGGCGTTTAAAAGAATTGGAACTAGAGTAATAAGGAAGATTGATTGCTTGCTTAATGCTAATCAAATCAGCGTCGTTGTAACCTTTTTCATCCAGTGCCCATTCTAATTTTGTGTCTGCCTTGTTTGCTAAATAATTGTAGACTAGCCTGTACCCAAACATGTTGAATGCAAAGATGGTTAAAAGAAATATGGCAGCAGTTTGTTTCATTTAGATGGTAGCAAAATACCTTAATTAAACGGATTATCCTGAAAAATGTCCATGAATTTGCTTTCGCCAATCCTATTGTTTTACCGTAAATGTTTTTTTATCCGGACCAATACCCTTCAATGTCAGGCTTTTCCACTCCTTTGGCAGCTTAGATTTTAATTGAACAATACCTGTAGAGGTAATTTCCAGCCCGCCGAAACCGTTCAAAACCGACTGCAATATGCCGCCTGCGCCAGTAGCAAAATAAGGATTGGTGCCCCCCTTCGTTTCTGCTATCACGTTAAATGGCGGCAAAAAATTAGGCACATAACTGTCCTTAAAAAAATGGAATGCCTTATCGGTTTCGCCTATACGAGCATACAGCAAAGAGAAGATGGCCTGTGTCATGGCCGGTGTGCCCTCATCCGGCACTCTTACGGAATAATAATCGAGGTCTTTTTTAATTTGTTTGGGATCTGTTACTTCTTTCAATGGATAGGCAAGTAAATTTACATCTGCCTGTTTGATGCCTTCTCCTTTGTAGGATGCGTGTTCGTTGGTAGTGCCATCGGGCAATTTTAAAATGGGAATGTTATTGGCAACATTCATCCAGTCTGCATCGGCAGCAACTCCCAAAATTTTTGCTGCCTCGGTAGCATATTGAAGGTTGGCTTTTGCTGCGGCGTTGGTAAATGCATTGTTGTCTACATTTTCCGCCCACTCATCTGCCGCCACCACATTTTTAATATCGTATTTGCCGGGGCCATTTCTTTCAACCCTGCTTGCCCAAAAGTCTGCTGTATTTTTTAAAATTGGCCAACCCTTTTCCCTCAGCCAGTTTTTATCCTGCGTTACGCTGTAATATTTCCACGCAGCTATTGCTACGCAAGCTGTGATGTGATGCTCAAACGGACCACTCAATGCCCATACCGGCGTTTCTTCCACGCCGGTTTCTGCACTTTCCCAGGGATACATGGCACCTTTATAACCTTTGCCAAAAGCATTTTTCTTAGCGGCTTCCAATCTTTCAAACCGATACTCTACCATACTTTTAGCCATCGCTGGTTGCAGTTGCAATATGGCTGGAAACATCCAAAGTTCTGTGTCCCAAAACACATGTCCATTGTAGCCAAGACCACTAAGACCCATGGGGCTCGGGCTGTTGGCTGTACCTTCTCTTACAAAAGAATACAGGTGATAGATCATGCTGTGCACATCCTGCTGGCTTTGTGCATCGCCCTCAATAACGATATCGCTTTTCCACAACTCTTCCCAGGCTTTATTGTGCATGTCTACAAGCCGGTCTCTGCCTTGAAGCTTTGCAAAAATAGTCAGGCGTTCTGCTTCATTCAACGGATCGTTGTGGTGCGCCGATGTGATGGAGGAACCCACAATAGAATACCGATACGCCTCGCCGCCTTTTAATTTTTTTGCAAATTTCATCAGGTGCATATTATTATCCCACATCTCATGTATCACCCGGGGCTCGCTACCATGAGCCTCGCTGAACAAAAAAGAGTTACTGGCGCACATCAATAATTTACCTGTAGGACTTTTTGCAGTGGAAGTCAGCAGACTAATGGTGGTGTGTGGCCTGTCTATTTCGTTGTAATAATTTTCTACATCTTTTAAAGCATCGGGTGCTTCCATCACACTGGCACTGCCCAGGTTGCAATCTTTTTTTGCTGTAACCGTGATATCCATCAGCACAGAGTAAGGCAACTGCCGTAAAGCATAATAGGTGTAGCTAATGCTGGCTACATCTTTATAATCAAATGAGGTTGTAAATTTTGCCTGCTGCATGTCGAGCGATTGTTGCATATTGGTTACATCTGCATTGGAGAGCCTTCTGCCATCTATCTCCATATACATATTGAGAAGGTTGAAACTTTTTAAAAAATTACTTACCCTGCCACGCCCATACAAATCGTAGGCGCCGGCTAATACCACATCTTTTACTTTAAATGCTTCGGGGCTGCTTACAATTCCCAGCATACCATTGGCCACTGTTATACCATAATAATCGGCCGGATTAATTTTAGAAGCGGTGATCTTCCAGTGATCCTGTGCAGAGGCACCAATGCATAACAGTACAAGGCAGGTAAAAAGGGGCAATCGTTTCATACATAATGTTTATGCCATGAAATTAATACAAAGCACTTAAACATCTCTACAATACCCAATTTAAAAGATCATTTATCGAAACCGTAAAGATGTTCTATCTTGTTTCAACAACTGTTAGCACTTTTATATGCTAAAATTGCTACGTGATCTTTCCCCTTGTATTCCCAATTTCTATTTCAAAACTTGCTTATGTATCAAAACAAACTTTTTCGCTATTCTATTGTGGCTGCGCTGGCAGGTTTTATTTTTGGTTTCGACACTGTAGTTATTTCAGGCGCTAACCAACCGATTCAGGACCTCTGGCATACCTCTCCCCTATTTCATGGGTTCTTCATTATGTCGATGGCATTGTGGGGTACGGTACTTGGCTCCATCTTCGGCGGTATTCCCACGGAGAAATATGGCAGAAAAAAAGTATTGCTGTGGATAGGAATTTTGTTTGCGCTCTCTGCCTTTGGGTCAGCATTTGCAACCGGCCCCTATACCTTTTCATTTTTTAGATTTATTGGTGGCGTAGGCATTGGGGTATCTTCTGTGGTAGCACCTACTTATATTTCAGAAATATCTACTGCTGCCACAAGGGGAAAGCTCACCGCCATGTACCAGTTTAATATTGTGTTTGGAATTTTGATTGCTTTTCTGTCAAATTATTTTTTACAGGGTGTTGGTGGCGACAATGATTGGCGCTGGATGCTGGGTGTGCTGGCAGTACCTGCACTCATTTACACCGTGATGGTAACAGGCGTACCGGAAAGTCCACGCTGGCTCATCTCTAAAAAGAATGACCTTGATGCTGCAAAAAAAATAATGGCCAGCATTGGTGTAGAAGATATTGAAGCCGAAGTTGCTGCTGTTATTAAAAGTAACCAGCATGAGGCTTCGGCACCTGATGCATCTCAATTCTTTAATAGGAAACATTCGAAAATTATATGGCTTGCATTTTTTATCGCATTCTTCAACCAGCTATCGGGTATTAATTTTATTTTATATTATGCACCTGAGATTTTGTCAAGAATTGGATTGGCTGCAAAAGAATCGCTGCTCAACTCTATTGCTATCGGCGGCACCAATCTCCTTTTTACATTCGTTGGCTTGTATCTCATAGACAGGCTGGGAAGAAAAACGCTGATGATCATCGGATCTATTGGTTATGTTATCAGTCTCAGTATGGTGGCTTATGCTTTTAACACACAGGCAAGTCCCACATTTCTCATGGTATTTTTATTGCTGTTCATCGCTTCGCATGCCGTGGGGCAGGGCGCAGTAGTATGGGTTTTTATTTCAGAGATTTTCCCAAATAAGATTAGAGCGATGGGGCAATCGTTTGGTGCAAGTGTGCACTGGGTGTTTGCAGCCATCATCACATTGATTACGCCAGTATTTTTAAACGAAACAGATGGGATACTTAAAGACCAACCTTGGATTATTTTTGCATTTCTGGCTGGCATGATGGTGCTGCAATTGATTTGGGTGTTGACAAAAATGCCTGAAACAAAGGGGGTATCGCTGGAGGAGTTGGAGAAGAGATTAAGTGCTTAGTATAAGGAGTGCCACGCTGAGAGGCGGAGAAATATTAACCAACGGTTTTGAGTTGCACGCAGAGGGGCAGAGGACGCAGAAGACCAGAATATAAATTGATGAACATGAAAAAGAAATATATAATTATTGCGCTACTGGCATTTTCCTTTACAGTAACAGCACAACCAAAATTATACAAGGAGCAATACCGTCCGCAGTTTCATTTTTCACCAGCTACGAATTGGTGTAATGATCCTAACGGACTTGTTTATAACAATGGCCTGTATCATTTATTTTACCAATTTAATCCGTCAGGAAATATCTGGGGGCACATGACCTGGGCACATGCGACCAGTAAAGATTTATTGCATTGGAAACACCAACCTGTAGCCATCCTGGAAGAAAATGGAGTGATGATTTTTTCGGGTACCTGCGTGGTAGATAAAAATAATACCAGCGGATTTGGTAAAAAGGGAGATGTTCCGATGGTTGCCGTATACACAGGGCATATTGAAAATGTAAATCAATCTCAACACATTGCCTACAGCTTAGATGATGGTATTAGCTGGACGAAGTATGCCGGTAACCCTGTGCTGGATTTAGGTAAAAAAGATTTCAGAGATCCTAAAATTTTCTGGCATGCACCAAAAAAATACTGGGTAATGTCTGTAATGCTGCCTGTGGAGCATGTGGTGCAATTTTACTCCTCTGTAAACTTAAAGAACTGGAAACTGTTAAGTGAGTTTGGTCCTGCAGGTGATACAAGTGCCGTGTGGGAATGCCCTGACTTAACGTTGGTGCCGATAGAGGGGATGCCAGGTAAAAAAAAGTGGCTGCTACAAATGTCCATGAATGGAACGATGCAGTATTTTGTAGGAGAGTTTGACGGAGAAAAATTTATTAATGAAACGCCTGCAACTACAATTTTACGACCTGACTACGGCCCCGATTATTATGCGGCCATTGCCTATAACCAATTGCCGCAAGCTCATTTGCCAACAGCCATTGGTTGGATAAACAACTGGAACTATGCCAACGACATTCCCACTACACCCTGGAAAGGCGCCATGTCGATCCCCAGGAATTTGAGTGTGAAAAAAATGAATAACGAATGGAGATTGATACAAAAACCAGTTGCCTCGATACTCACACTTCGAAAAAAGATAATCCAGTTAGCCGACCAGGATATAGCCGGTAAAAAAATCCTCCCTTTAAAAGGCAAACAATTTGAAATGGATTTTTTGATGGAACCGGGAAGGAAAAGTACCGCCGGCGTGAGGGTTGCAGTTAACAAAAACAACTTTTTTGAAATTGGCTATGATGCCGCCCGGGCGATGTTTTACATTGATAGAAGTAAAGTGAGCAATACCGCATTTAATGAAAATTTCAAAAAGCTACATCGATTCGAAAAGGAAGTTGCTTTGACCACTAATAAAATACAAGTAAAAGTTTTCTTTGATAACAGTATTGTGGAAGTTTTTGTAAATGGTGGCGAGGCCGTATTTACTACCCAACTATTTCCCGGAAAAGATGAGATTGGCGTTGAGCTATTTAGCCTGGCTGGAAAAAGTAAGTTTAAGAATTTTAAATTCTGGGAAATGCAAAGTATTTGGTAATAGCTTTATTTTGCAAGAGAGTAATCTTTCCTGCAACATTTGCCGTTGCAAGATTGAGTTTCCAAAATTTGTTAACCGAATATCCTTCACGGTGCCGTTAAAATTTTAAATTTATTTGCCTCTATGAAAAAAGCCATTTTGGTTTTATTGGGATTACTATCGCTTGGTATTGCGTTGATCTATATTTTCATTCCCTCAGTAATTGTAGTAAGAAAATCGATCAAGGTAGAAAACAATCAATATGCTATACAGCGTGCCCTTGCTGACAGCAGCAAGTGGAAAGCATGGTGGCCAGAAAAAGTCAGTAATGATCAGCTTATTTTGGGAGATAGAGCGTATAGGCTAGCAGACCATTCATTTAGTTCTGTGATGCTTACCATCACCAGTAGCGACCGTACTTTAAACTCTATGCTCAACAGTATTGCAATTTCCCGCCAGGCTGTAACGCTTGATTGGATGACAGAACTACCCGCTACTAACAATCCATACACAAGACTGAAGACCTACTTGTTTGCCCGGACTATCAGCAGTGATTTTTCGAAAGTTTTAACTGCCGCACAGCTATATTTTAGCAATAGCGAATCTGTGTATGGGCTCAACATAAAAAGAGAAATTGTGAAAAATCCCTGGCTCATTTCTACAGCAGACTCTTCGAACGGCTACCCTTCTTCCGAAAAGGTTTACAACTTATTTACAATACTTCGAGCATACATTGCTAACAACAATGCCCTGGCCGTTGACTCCCCGATGTTGAATATCCGAGCGATTGACAGCAGCCTTTATGCTATTCGGGTAGCCATCCCCACTGACCGAAAATTACCCTCCAGTGGAAAAATAGAGTACAGGTGGATGCTTGAGGGCGGAAATATTTTATCCGCAGAAATAACAGGCGTTCAGAAAAAAGTGGATACTGCATTGGATGCACTAGACAAATATGTTCAGGATTATGAGCTTGTTGCACCTGCTATTCCGTTTTATTCGCTACAGACTAACAGACTGGCAGAAAAAGACAGCAGCAAGTGGGTAACTAAAATATTTTATCCGATTATGTATTTTAAATAATATCCGATAGTTGTAAGCAACTGCGACCAGCTTTTGTTACCTCTGCTTAAATCTGATTACTCTTGCACTATCGCTATTCCTTGCAAGAACCCATGCCGGATCTTTGCCAATCGTTACTGGCCTGATGTGGCGCACCTGCCCCTTTATGGATAGGCCATTGATGGTTTCTGCTGCGAAGTTTCCCCCGCCTTTGTTGATGAGTATGGTTCCAAAATCAGCGTCGTATCTTCCCATTTCAATATTGGGATCATAATAATTTCCCATTATTAAAACGTCGGGTAAATTATCATCATTTGCATTTACAATTACGGCATCCTTCATAGAGGAGAACTGCGCCTGGGCTGGTAAAGGCCGGGTTTCAAATTGGAGGTTTCCCTTGTTAATCAAAACGGCGTTAGCCAAGTAATCTGCGGTCCATATTTTAGAGCCGCTCAATTTTTTTGCATCAAATAAGTCTTGTAAGGATGCTTTTGCAAAATCCCCGGCATACAAAAACTTCTTTTTTAAAAGGGGCATTTGCTTTTCCAGTTCTGCCTTATTGGCAAACGGAATTTCTTTTCCATCCAGGTAATAAGTGAGCACTTGTTCCTTCTTTCCATTACCATCAAAATCATTAAAATAAAGACGCAGCGGCTCTAGGGCAGAGACTTTTAAGCGACTATTTAAACCAAGATTGCCGGCTATTAAATCAATGTCTCCATCGTTGTCCACATCATACGGCAACAATGAATTCCACCAGCCCTTTTTATCTGTCAATAATTTCTTTGTAAATTTTCCTTTGTCGCTGATGTAGGCTTCAATACCGCCCCATTCCAGCGATAGCAACAAATCTTTGTCATTGTCTTTATCTATATCAAACCACAAAGCCTGGGTTACAAAACCAGCCAGAGCAAGTTCGGGCGCATAAAGACTGGTAACATCTGTAAACTTCCCGGTTTTGTCATTTTTTAATAAATAAGAGCGGGGCGCTTCTCCATATTCCCAGGGCACTGTTCTGGCACCTATAAATAGATCAGTAAACCCATCACCCGTAAAATCATGGGCCACAACTGTTGAGGCAGTGAGGTATAGATTGGAAAAGGCGTTTGTCAACGTGGTAAAATTTGCTTTGCCATCGTTCAGGTAAACCCTTGGTGTGTTATGAAATTCGTCGCCATAAAATTCATTGCCACCACTCACGACTATAAGGTCAACATGGCCATCGTTGTTTACATCCGCAAAGCATGCATCGGTATTCTCATAGATGCTATCCACTTCAAGAGCGGGTTGGATGTTTCGCACAAACTTCCCCGAAGCCTGTTGCATAAACAACGCAGGCTTTTTATCCCTTGAAGATCCTATAAAAATATCTTCCATTCCGTCATGATTGATATCTGCAACGGCAAGAGCAGGACCTTCGGTTGAAAGCATGTGCGGTATCAACGATTCCCTGTCGAATTCTGCAAAATGATTTTCTTTATGGAGGTAGTCAAAGTTTACACTGGCAGAAAGGTCTTCCATCTGCTTTGTAGTATTGGACACTCGTGTAGTAATACTTGCGTACTCGAACAAGGGTAAATTGGTTTTGTAGACCACATCGATAGCATAATTCACAGCTGACATTTGCAGGCGTTGAAAAGAATGATCAGGCCAAATTAGCAGCATTGAATCTATTACCGTGTTTTTCGTTCCCAGCAGCAGCGGCACTTCCATGCTGGATAAAAAACCTTTCACCGGGTATTTTTCATACGTGCGCACATCGTTTTTTGCATATACAATTATCTTAGCACCAATAGCATTTACATTTTTCGCAGGACCCTTAAGATTTATTGTAAGAGAAGATTTTTGGCCCGGATGATTGCTTTTATTTTCATACACGAGCGCTGCTGCGTCAATATTATTTACAACGATATCAAGATCGCCATCATTGTCCAAATCTGCATAAACAGCCCCATTCGAAAACGTGGGTTTATTGCCCTGTATGTTATCCTGTTCATCCTCAAAAGTTAAATCACCCTTGTTTCGATAAAACTTGTTGGGCAACTTTATTTCTGGAAATTTATCTATCAAGGCCAGGTCTTTGCCTTGCATATTATTATCCTGAATCATTTGCTGTATGTCCCCGGCAGTTACAAAATTGATGTAGTCAATATCGTTCATGCGTTTTGGAATACCGTTGGAAATAAATAAGTCCTTCAACCCGTCGTTATCAAAATCGACCCAGAGTGGCGCCCAACTCCAGTCTGTTGCGGCTACATTACTGTATAATCCTATCTCGCTAAACAACCCATTGCGCCGGTTGAATTGAAAATTGTTCCTGGTATATTGATGAGCGTAACCGGCACCTATTTTAAATTTAAAAATATCGTAAGCATCTTCCCCAAGAGACCTTTTTAAGATATACGGATCGGCGGGCAACATATCTACAGAAATAATTTCCGGGTAGGCATCATTGTTTATATCGGCCACATCTACCCCCATAGAAAACTGGCTGGTATGCATCATGCGTGCTTCTCCCTCTTCTTTAAATGTGCCGTTTTTTTGGTTGATGTAGAGGTAATCATTTTCATGAAAATCATTACCAATGTAGATGTCAGGATAGCCATCCAGGTTTATATCTGCCACCGCAATACCAAGACCATAGCCTATGGCGGTGCTGTTGATACCTGATTGCCTGGTAACATCTGTAAAAATATTTTCATCATTGCGAAACAGGCGATCGCCGGAAACATCATTATAGGTACCGGCAAAATCATTTCTTGGCTTAAAAGTTCCGTTCTGGTGTACGGAATGGTTCAATAAAAACATATCAAGGTCACCATCCGCATCGTAATCTAAAAAAGCGGCCTGCGTGCTGAAGCCTGAAAAATCCAGCCCGTATTCCTTGGCTTTATCTGTAAACACAGGAACACCTTTTTCATCATTGCCGTTGTTGATAAGCAATAAATTTTTTCCCTTTAGAATTTCGAAATTTCCCACTCGGCACACATAAATATCCATCCTCCCATCGTTGTTGATATCTATAACCGATACGCCAGTTGTCCATCCACCATCATCTATAATTCCAGCTTCTTTTGTTACTTCCTTAAAGTGGATATCTCCTGTATTTAAATACAACTGGTTGCTGTGTTGGTTAGACCCAAAAAATAAATCTACCAGGCCATCCTTGTTAAAATCTGCGGCCCCTACTCCACTTCCGTTATAGAAATACATGTATTTAAATAAATTGAACTGTGGGTTGTAGGTTAGTTTGTTATTAAAATCTATACCCGTTCTTTTACTATCTAAGGTTACAAAGAGTGCATCCTTACTTTTTGTTGCAGGGTTGCAGGCAGAAAAAATACAAGCCATGATAAAGGCCCCGGTTAGCAATATATTTTGGCGAAAAAAATTCATGATACGCAACTCCTCTCTTTATTTTATTTGCAGCATTACCGGCTGCTGGTTGTTTTGTGTAATGGTAAAGTAACTTTTATTGCCGGCTCCTATCTTTACTTCTTTGATGTCTTTTATAGCTCCTCTTAA
>JBKJKD010000199.1:0-15029 GCA_046597635.1 Ferruginibacter sp.
CTGTTGACACACGAAAAGTTTTCCATGTTTGCAACCAAACCAATTGCCGACACCAAAACTACCTTGGCTGGCCTTTTTTCGCTGGCTATGGAAAATATTGATGAGGTTAACAGTATGATGGCTGAGGGGCTTAAAGCGGGTGGGATAGAACCAACCGAAATGAAAGATTATGGATTTATGCAACAGCGAACCATTGAAGATTTTGATGGTCATACCTGGGAGATCTTTTGTATGGATCTTTCAAAATTTCCGCAACCACAACCGAACGTGTAAACAACATTTTAAAAACAGCACTATGGCACTCATCAATCCCCACATCAACTTCAACGGAAATGCCGAAGAAGCTTTTAATTTTTACAAGTCCGTATTTGGCGGAGAATTCGCCATGGTTATGCGGTTAAAGGATATGGAAAGCCCCGAAAACCCGGTGGCAGAAAAGGATGCCAACAAAATAATGCACATTGCGCTGCCTATTGGCAAAAATGTTTTGATGGGCAACGATGTACCGGAAAGCATGGGCCCTGTAAACGAAAATGAGAACAGGTCTAAAATATCTGTAAGCGCCGCAAGCAGGGAAGAGGCTGATCAACTATTTAACGGTCTTTCCGCAGGAGGTACTGTTGAAGTACCCATTGGCGACAGTCCCTGGGGCTCGTATTTCGGAATGTTTAGAGACAAATTCGGCATTGAATGGATGGTAGATTTTGACCCTAAGTATAACGGACAACTGTAAAGATGCAAAGTCCGTGATTTAGCCTTACTCAAAAACAAGCGAATCCTTGAGATGGGTCTATTAGAATTGATGTATTTTTCATCCTGCTAAATTTTACCCAAATCCCTGCTGGCGGTAGTTACAGCATGAGCTCCTAAAAAATTACAGCTTATACTATTCTTATGGCACAACAGATAATGCACATTGCAATACTGGTAGATGATTACGATGAAGCTATTGCCTTCTATACTCAAAAATTAGGGTTTACTTTAACGGAAGACACTGTGCTGAGCGAGACCAAACGCTGGGTGCTGGTAACACCAGCAGGCGGCGGCTGTTCCCTGCTGTTGGCAAAAGCCGCTAACGAAAAACAAAAAAGCAGCATTGGCAATCAAACCGGTGGACGGGTTTTTCTCTTCCTGCAAACGGATGACTTTAAAAGAGACTTTCAAAATTTAATTGCCCAACAAATTAAAATAATAAGAGAGCCCACTTCGGAGGCTTATGGAACCGTTGCTGTGTTTGAAGACCTGTATGGAAATTTATGGGATTTGATAGAACCAAATACAGCAACAGAACAGCGCTGACAAACCCTGGCAGCCCCTAAAGTGAAAGGCGCAAAAAATTTATGGCCAATATCTGCCTTAAGCAAACTGTCAGCATCCTTCATCCTATACAATGGAAGCGATGATTTTGTCATTCAAATATCCATGGCCGACCGGGAGAAAATAATGAATGAATGCGTCACAAATGAACCGCTTTAAAAAAATTACACCACGATACTCTGCGGCAAGACTTTTAAAATATCCACTGGTTAAACTGGCAATAGCCTTATAACCACAGAACAGAGGATTTAAAGCACAAACTCGATAACTTTCTCCATATGCTTTATATGCTAAAAAATCACCAACTCAGCCGGTGCTGCAAGCCATTTGTGACCATGCCTAAAAAGCAACATTAATTAACAGCTTATGGCATTAAAATTGTGTTAACGGCTGACAAATCATCTAAAAATTAATTATCATGAAAACCAACAAGAATCTTTTCATTGGTATGATAGTGCTGATCCTGAGTTCGGCGCTACTCTTTACCTCCTGCCAAAAGCAAGACACGGGTGCTTCCAACATGAATGGCACCAGGCAATTCTCACTTTATTTAACGGATGACCCCTGCCAGTATGATTCACTCTTTATAGACATTCGCTATGTGGAAGTAAAGATTGATACCAGCCGCCACAGAGACGATGACGATTATGGAGATAATGACGATGACGGTGACGATGATGGTGATCACCATGATGAGTATGGCAAGTGGGATACCCTAACCATACGCCCTGGTGTGTATAATATTTTGGCGCTCCGTAATGGTATAGATACATTGCTGGCGCAGGGCACTATCCCTGCAGGTGCCATTCGTAAAATACGTTTGACATTAGGTACCAACAATGTACTGGTAGTTGGCGGCGTTCGTAAACCCCTAAATTTATTTCCTGGCAGCAACAACTATGTATATGTAAAAATACATGACGAAGACGATGACGATACACCTGCACAATCGTCTCTATGGCTAGACTTTAATGTTTGTGAATCTATCAAACTCGTAGGTGGGCAGTATTACCTGAAACCAATGATCAAACCATTTGGAATGAACAATTTTGGTAAAATTGAAGGAAAGGTATTGCCAAATGCAGCCCGAGCAGTTGTAAAAGCCCGTAATGCTACAGATTCTGCAACAGCCATACCCGAAGATGATGGCGAATTTAAAATTCGTGGATTAAAGCCCGGTACCTACTCGCTGCTGTTTACCGCAGCCAACGGCTACAAGGATAGCACCGTTTTAAATGTGCAGGTGCAAAAGGGTCGTGAAACAAAAATTGCAACCGTGATTCTTCATCGATAAATAAAAAATAACCATTACTAAAAGGCCGGGAGTTTTCCCGGCCTTTTTTTTAACCCTAGGTACTTGGTTTTATGCGGAGGGTAGAAGGCGTGGGGGAGCGTTGAATTGCTTTAGCAGAGTTTTGCTCAGGAAGGAGGAGGCGTTTTGCCATACACAATAATTTAAATCTTTCCATATCGTAGCTGTTCCTCCAACGGCTACATCTTATTGGATAAACCCAATAAGCACTTCGCTTAAATAGTAAAAATTTGCCCGGCCGAAGATCATCCTTTCCTATCGGTGAGCCATACGGCAGCATAGGTTTGATGGCAGGAATTTCCTCTTGCAAAAAATTCATCTGCCAACATCCAGAAACACTATGCAGCAGTTTACTCTATTCACATTGTGTGTATATTTGGTAAGCGTGTTTGTTTCACAAACTGTCGTTGTACGCCAGTATACACTCACTTTAAAATGATACAGAGATTAATGAAATTCAATTTAGCAACCATTGTTTTTATTACGATTATGGCTTCTTGCAATTCAACAAAGAAAGCCCTGACCACTATTTCTTATTCATCAACATTAATTGACAAACCGAAAATTTTTGCGGAAGGCATTATTTCCAAAAAGGACAGGAATATTTTTAATATCAACCTTACAGCAGATGGGAAAACCGCCTACTTTACGTTGAGAAAAGGAAACGAAAAGCAGAAGATTTATGTTAGTGAGTTTATAAATCAAAAATGGACTGAACCTAAGGTAGCATCTTTTTCAACCGATAGAGATGAGTGTCCGAGCCTTACCCCAGATGGAAAGACTATATACTTTGGTTCTCAACGAGCAATTATAGGTAGAGAAAGCAAAGGAAATTTTGATATGAATATTTGGCAAACAGATTGGGTTGATGGAAAATGGAGTGAGCCAGTAGCATTATCTGAAACAATAAACAAAGTACAAATAGACAAAGAAGAGTGGCCTTCCTCTACAGAAAATTCGATTTTTACAAATAATGGAATAGATTACTTTTTTGCTACAATGTTAAGAGGCTCAAAGGCGATAGAAATTTACCAATCAAACTTGGTAAATAATGAATTCACACAGCCAGTAAAAGTTAGTGACTTATTTGACGACGACAAATATTGGAAGTCTACGCCTTTTATTTCTGCTGATGGAAAATATATGGTGTTTAACGCTTATGGTAATCCAGAGGGTAAAGGAGGAGAAGATATTTACGTTTCAAAAAGAACGGCAAACGGTTGGGCAAAAGCAAAAAACATTGGAAGCCTGATTAACACTAATGCGGAAGAAGCATCAGCAAGATTTTCAAATGACGGCAGGTATTTCTTTTTTGCAAGAGAGTTTAAAGAAAACCCAGATAAGGATGGAATTTGGAGCATCTACTTTGTTGAAACTAAATTTTTAAATATTGACCAACTTTTTAATGATTAATATATTTATGAAACTACTAACTGCATTATCAGCAATCTTTTTTTACACTTCAACAACCTTTGCACAATTAACTGTCGAAATTTCAAAAAGTAAAATAGTAACCCAAAATGGAATTGAGATTACAACCTTTGCAGGCAAACCTTTAACTGGCTACTTGGTAGAAAGTTATCCAAACGGAAAACCAAAGTTGTGGAGAACAGTTAAAGACGGAATTACAAATGGATTATGGCAAGAGTGGTACGAAAATGGAAAACTAAAATTTAATGCCTTTTGGCTTGATGGGAAAGGACACGGTCTTTGGGAATATTATTACGACAACGGAGTATTACGCCAGGAAGAATTTTATAATTTAGACATCCCTATTGGTATATTCAGAGTATTCCACGAAAACGGACAATTGAAATCCAAGACAAGTTGGCTCAACGGCAAGAAACATGGCACCTGGACAACTTATAATGAGTATGGTACATTACTCAAAACAGAAATTTTTGAAAACAACAACCTAATTTCAACAAGCGAAAAATAAAAACGAACGATCTGGAGTTTCTATGTATCTTTTATTGGGTTGAGAAGAAATTGATATCGTAGTTTCTTTTGTGTCCGATCGGGGTTTTCGCCAATTAAAGTTTCTTCACCAAAAAGTATCGCCGGCAAAACCCGCCATGGCGAATGGAACAAATTTCACATCATCTATAGCTCAAACCCCATGCAGTAGTTTGCTCTATTCACATTGTGTGTATATTTGGTAGGAGATAGGTTTTTTCATAAACACTCGTTAGCTGAAAGTTTAAAATTTAAACCCTTCAAAATGATTTGGAAACAGGAAGTTAATTTAGATGACCTAAATAATTATCCGGAATATCTTGGAACTTTTTTGGGCATAAAGTTTACTGAATGTAGCGAGAATTCGCTTACTGCGACAATGCCAATCAACGACAAGACTCGACAACCATTCGGAATTTTACATGGTGGAGCATCTGTTACACTTGCAGAAACAATCGGAACTTTTGCCAGTAGTTTAGTTATTGACACTAATGAGTTTATTTGTGTTGGGTTAGAGATAAATGCCAATCACCTTAGACCAGCAAGCTCAGGAGAAGTCAAAGCCGTATGTATACCTATTCATTTAGGTAATAAGACCCATGTTTGGGACATTAGACTTTACAACGACCAAGAGAAAATTGTTTGCATTAGTAGATTTACAGTAGCAATAATTGCAAAGCGATAAATTGCCTGCAGCCAAAACGAACTGTGCATAAAGTCAAATAAATCAGGCTAAACTTTCATTATAATTTCTGTCGAACAAAGTCCCGGCTATAACAGCCTCGAACCTGTTTTAGTAACTTTTTCGGCACTGCAACGATCTCCGCCGCCTGGGCAGATTTTTCTTTTCATAGGCCATAAATCTATCAAATAATGGCAACCGTTTGATGCCGGCAGGCACATGTTATATAATTCATGTAACATGATACATAAACCCTAAGCAGTAGTTTGCTTTATTCACATTGTTTGTATATTTGGTTAGAGCATTATTTTCTCACAAACTCTCGTTTTGACCATTACTAACAGATCTTAAAATTTTAGGTAAATGATATTAAATAGACTTATTAAAAATCGTGAGAAAAGAAAAAGGTTTGCACATATTGGAGCGGGCATTGTCATTCTAATTCATGCTTATGAAAAATATGAGAGTGGACACGGTTCATATGTTTTGTTTGGCATTGCAGGGCTTATTTTTTTGACAATTGCTTCACTGCATCCAGTTATTGAAAAGAAAGCGCCCTGGGTTGACGGGGTATTTTTTGTAATAGAAGGGATATTATCCATAGTCGTGGCGATAGACTATTTCCATTTGGGTAAAAAAGCATTGCCCGTGACTTATCTATTGTTAGCAATTTTTCAGTTTTACACTGCTTTTAAAAAATCTAAAAAAGGAATTGAACATCATAAACTCAGTAACTAAAAAACCAATATGGAAAAGAAACGCAGAATAATTATTGCTGTTTTACTTATGTTGACAATAAGCAACTTTACAAGGTTGACAGGTAACGAAAACATACGAGCGGTTCAGTTTATTTCAATATTTGTCATCGGTGCCTTATCAGCATTGTTAGTAAATGAGTTTGTTACCTTGTTCAAAGCAAAAAGACAGTAACTGTCCACCTTCAGCGTGGTCGGCATACAGCAGCCGTTGCCGCGGCATAGAACGACCCAGCCAGAACACCCTAAAGGTCTAGGTTCGCAGCCGCCTGGCTTTCAGCTAGTGGTATTAAACGCTATGCAGAATGACATGAAGACTTTCTTTTTAAGACATCCGCATTCAACGAAGTTTACCCCGCAGTCATTTCCACTCAAAAAAACAGCTTTACCAAAACAGCAGCATGGGCAGCATCGTCAACGACACAGACATAAAATCACTTTGCAAGAAAGACACAGTCTTTGCTGATATCTATCGCAAACATGGAGCACCGCCTAATTGGACGAGGCCACCGGGGTTTGAGACCCTGTCAAAAATAATTTTAGAACAGCAGGTTAGTTTGGCTTCTGCCCAGGCACATTTTTTAAAGCTAAGCAACTATGTAAAAGACTTTACCCCATCGGCTATTGTAAAGCTGTCTGACGATGAAATGCGCAGCTGCCACATCAGCCGCCAGAAATCAGTTTATCTCCGTACCTTATCATCAGCCATCCTTGATAATTCGATTGATCTGGAACAGCTATCTCTTAAAAGCGAAGAAGCCATTAGAACGGAACTCAGCAACATCAAAGGCATTGGCAATTGGACGGTGGACGTTTACCTTATGTTTTCTTTACAAGCAAAAGATATTTTGCCCATTGGCGATATTGCACTCGTGAATACGATAAAGGAACTAACGCCTGCAAAAACAAAAGAAGAAATAATTGCTTATGCAGAAAGCTGGAGCCCACTGCGCTCTCTTGCCACTTACTTTTTGTGGCATCACTATATAGAAAAGCGTGGTAAAAAAAATACCTAACATTATCAACTATCACTATAAGCGTATAGCTTTAAAATATCACTCTTTGTCTGAGCTCTAAAAACCCTCGCATTTCAGGCATACAAAACCACTCCTTGCTTATTTAAAAGCAGGGGTATAATATGTATGTATCAATATCATGGACATATGACAACACAATGAAATATATCTAAACCTGCCATCGGATGCCACACATCGCCCAGGCCACAATTAATCACCTACTATAAAATAAAGGGTAAGTAATAGCAACACTTTGTTTTGCGGGCGCAACAACATGTCCGTAATAATATGGCAAAGAATTCCCCAATAAATTAACAAAATATTCCCAGTTGCTCAATCTGTGCTGATAAAAACATCGTAGCTGCTAAAGCACATTGTCGGCTTGTAATTTGTAAGACTATTCGAGATCAGCTTTTTATCCGTCTTACAAGTAGTTAAAAGCAACAGGTTTTCAATTGCATTTATCCTTTCCAATTTCTACAGAAAAATCCCACACCTCTTATTTTATAACAATCCGTTGCTATTGACAGCCCCCGGGCTAGCCCTCCTCTGTATTTTATTTTCCAACATGAATTGGTCTGAAGAAATTTTACAATCATTTAAAAAAAAAAATTTATGAAAAAAAAGATTTACGCAGCACTTATGCTGTTTGCGATGGTTTTAAACACGTTTCCGGTTTGGGCATCGAGCCACAGAGAAGCACCGTTAATTGCAGATGATCCCACTGCCGATAATACAGATGTGTATGCTTTTAAAAGTCCGACAAATGAAAATAAAATCATCCTTATTGCCAATTACATTCCTTTTCAATTACCACAGGGTGGGCCGAATTTTCATCATTTCAGCGAAAATGTAAGGTATGAGATCCATATTGATAACAATATAGATACACAAGGGGATGACTTCATTTATCGCTTTACATTTAAGAGAGTGAATGAAGATCCTTCTACTTTTTTCAACATTCGTTTAGGTAAAGAAAATCTTAAGACAACTTATTCCTTAGAGAGAAGTTTTGATGGAGGTAAAACATTCGGTCTGATTCTATTTAACGGAGTGGTACCACCGCCAAATATTGGTCCACGGTCAATAAGTTCTCCGGTAGGATTAAGTGCCCCTGACTATGAAAGTTTAATGAAAAAGGCTGTTATGACAACGAGCACCGGCGAAAGAGTTTTTGCTGGGCCTGTTGATGATCCGTTTTTTGCAGACCTTGGTGGTGTTTTTGATCTTGGTGATGCACCCCGTCAAGGCCCTACCAAGCCACAGGATGGGTTGAAGTGTTTGAATGTTTCTTCAATTGCATTGGAGATAGATATTACTACTTTGCATAAAAATTTTAGAAACGTTAGGCAGGCATCTACCATACTTGATCCTAGTTTTGTTATAGGAGTATGGGCATCCGCAAGCCGTCAATCAATTAAAGTTTTAAATACAAATCCTGATACTGAGCCAACCGAAACATTTAGCGGCCCATGGGTGCAGGTTTCAAGATTGGGTATGCCATTGACTAATGAAGTTATTAACCCTATACGGGATAAAGATCTTTGGAACAGATTAACTCCGTACCAGGACCTTGCAAGAATTAATAGATTTGGCAATTATTTTTACAATCCTGAATTGGCCTTGTACATGGATGATACAAAATTTGGAGGTGCAGTTCCGGCTTTCAGCCAATTAAGAATTCAAAGAAATTCTCTGCAGCAATTTGGTTTTGGAAATGGACAAGATGGTCTTTTTCCACTTAAAGGATCACCGGCTCTGAATGGTACTGCGTTAAGTGAGGCTAATTTTGGTGCACTATTGTTGCCTGGCCCCGGAAAGCCACGCTCAGTAGACCTTTATCCTATTTTCAACACCGGCGTGCCTAACATGAGACCTTACCAACTGGCAACAGGTAAAAATGGTGATCCTCTTGCAGAAGGGAAACCATTTATCCATAACTTTCTTCCTAACGGTGGCGACATGCTGCGCTTAAATATGGCAGTACCTGCTACACCTCGTAATGATCCTAGATTCAGTTCTGAAGGTTTAGTAAGGGCAGCTACCATTGGCTTAACAGAAACACGGTATAATACTACCAAAAAGTTAGAATTTATACCTAATATGGATGGATTCCCTAATGGAAGAAGATTGGAAGATGATGTAGTTAGAATTGAATTACAAGCTGTGAGCGGTATCGTGCTGGCTGCAATCGGACTATGGTATGACGATTACAAAGCAGGTACCCCTAATCCTGTAACGGGAGATCTGGCTGATGTTTTAAGTTATACAACAAGAGTAGAAGCGAATGATACATCATTTAAGACTTCATTCCCGTTTGTGCAAACGCCATGGCCGGGTACGCATAATTGTAATTGCGGACCTGCACCTATGTCCAACAAGAAAAATCTAGCAGATAATTTTTCTCAGCCCTCAGTAGGCAAAAGTTTTGGACCAATCTTAAAGGTTCCGGATGTAGTAATGAAAACATCGCCAAATCCTTTTGAAAGTGCTACTACCATACAATACCAATTGAATACAGATGCTCAAATTGCTATAGCAGTTTATGATTTGAATGGTAAGGAAATGAAAGTTGTACTGAATCAAAAAAGAGGACCCGGGACTTACACAGAAAAATTTGACGGTAGCGGTCTTGCAGCAGGAACTTACTTCTTGAGAATGACACAAAATGGAGCAATTAAACAAACAATTAAAGTAATAAAAAATTAATAACAAAAGATAACCACAGGAGCTGCTTTTAGGAACTAATATTCCTTGTAAGAAAAGCAGCTCCTTTTTTTATCACTTACAGCCCATCATTTAAGTGCCCCTAAAAAAGAGTTTGTATTAAAAAGATGATACTTTTATTCTTTAAAATAATTTTATAGTTAAGATATTAAAAAAATTAGAATGAAAAAGAAAGTCTGGAGCATTGGCCTCATTGCATTTTTTTGTTTGGCTGTCGGCTTTGTGGTGGTTAAATATAAAAATAAACAACAACTAAAGGCTGACACCGTGTACCCATTGCTACCTCGTAAGGGTAGTAATAATAGCGCTGAATGGGTAGCTTTAAAAAATACTGCTGATAGCCTTATAGGCAAGATCAAAGCTAACCCGGAAGATAACAAGGCCGCAATAGCATTGGCAAATACCTATATTATTGAGTCAAGGATAAGTGGAAATGTGGCTTATTATGATTATGCTGCCCTACGCACTGTCGAAGGCATACTTACAAAACAGCCAGACAATGCAGAGGCATTGATGTTGAAATCTTTGCTACAACTATCTCAACATCACTTTACAGAAGGCCTGCAGACTGCAACTGTTGCAGTGAGCCAGGTTCCAAACAATGCTTTTGTGTATGGCTTGTTGGTAGACGCCAATGTAGAAATGGGAGATTATAAAGCCGCAGTAGATGCTGCGGAAAAGATGATAACTATTAGACCCGATATGCGCTCTTACTCCCGCATTTCGTATTTGCGTGAGATACATGGTGATTACCAGGGTGCGATTAGTGCCATGAAACTCGCTGTAGCTGCGGGCGTGCCTTCAGAAGAAAATACGGAATGGTGCAGAACCCAATTAGGCCGACTATATGAAAATGTCGGAGATGTTCCTAAAGCAATATATCAATATCAATTGTCACTGGCTGCAAGGCCTGGCTATGTTAATGCCTTAGCAGGCCTGGGCAGAATAGCGTTGTTCGAAAAAAAATACGACAGTGCCATTTTTTTCCATAACCAGGCAGCAGGCTTAACTGATGATGTCGGTATAAAACAATCTCTAGCCAATGCTTACATGCGGGCGGGGCAAACAGAAAAAGCTACATCATTGAGAACTGAAGCCATTAAAGTAATGATAGAAAATTCAGAAGGAGACAGTGATGATCCAGAGGTGGGGCATTATTCTGATAAAGAGTTAGCGCATGCTTACGTTTATAATAATGATTTGAATAAGGCACTGGAACATGCATTAGCAGAGTACAATCGCAGGCCTAAAAATATTGAGGTAAATGAAACTATGGCATGGGTGCATTATAAAAGAAAGGAGATTGCGAAAGCCTTGCCTTATTTGGAAGCAGCCCTGATAACTAATAACAAGAAGCCTGAATTATTGATTTTGGCAGGGTTGATTTATGTTGAATCCGGCAATGTAGAAAAAGGAAGTAAAATGCTTCAACTTGGCCAGAAAAATAATCCTGTAATGGTAGACGATTTCATCAATGAAAATACTGCAATGATCCAAAAATATTCTAGGTGAAATACAGCATATTTGGCGTTACAAAAAATCTGTTGTGTGTAGCTGTTTTTATTTTTACCTCCCAGGTAATTTTTGGTCATCCTATAAATTACGAGTTGGAAAAAGCCCCGGCGGGTGATGTATTCTGGTTCTATTTTACACTTGGAGTTAAGCATATTGTTCCATATGGTTTAGATCATATATTGTTTGTGGCAGGCCTCTGCCTTCTAAATAATAAAATGAAAACAATAATATGGCAGGCTACGGCATTTACCGTAGCTCACTCCATTACACTTGCCTTATCAATGAAAAATATTATTGTAGCACCATCTGCAATAGTAGAACCAATCATTGCTCTTTCCATATTATTTATTGCAGTTGAAAACCTATTCAGTTCCGAGTTACAGCCCTGGCGTGTAGTATTGGTTTTTGTTTTTGGTCTTGTACATGGGTTAGGTTTTGCAAGTGTGCTTAGTGAGGTTGGCTTGCCAAGAAATAATTTTCTGGCTTCTATAATAGCATTTAACATTGGCGTAGAAGCGGGGCAGGTAATGATAATAGCCACCATGTTCGGGTTGATTATTTTGCCGTTCTACAAAAAGCCATGGTTCAAAAAAAGAATAGTTTATCCTTTATCTATCCTGATAGCACTAGTTGCTCTTTATTGGACAGTGCAGCGGGTTTTTTATATGTAATTGATGTTGGAAATCGAATAAATTTGGTGAGTGGAGGTTTTCTTACAAACGCTCGTTGTGTGTCACTTCAGAAAAATATTACGTTAATCAAAAAATGTTCATCAGAATGGAAGAAAAAGGCATTTCGGAATTAACAGACGAGGAGCTTTTACTAAAAGCAAAAAAAATAAAATCTGATAAGAAGACCAATGCGGCACTCATTGGAGTCGTTGTGGGTATAGGGTTATTTAGCATCTTTAGAAACGGCTTCGGATTACTACCCCTCATTCTTTTCCTCTGTGTACTAGTGGCTGTTAAGAAAGGAAAAAAGAGCAAAGCGATTGAAAATGCAGTAGAACAAGAAATAGCATCCCGTAATTTGAAATAAACAAGGGTGCAGCATTAGGCCTGTTATCGTCAACGAAATAGACATCAAAGCACTTATAAAAAACGATACTGTCTTTGCTGACGTCCATCGCAAACATCCATCACGACTTAACTTGGGAAGGCCTGCCGGCTTTAAAACCTTATGTCAAATAATCTTAGAACAGCAGGTTAGTTTGGCTTCTGCCCAGGCACATTTTTTAAAGCTAAGCAGCTACATAAAAGAGTTTACGCCATCGGCTATTATAAGGCTGTCTGACGAGGAAATGCGCAACTGCCACATCAGCCGGCAGAAATCAGTTTATCTCCGTTCACTATCATCAGCCATCCTTGAAAATTCGCTTGATCTAAAACAGCTATCTCTTGAAAACGAAGAAGCCATAAGAACGAAACTCAGCAACATCAAAGGCATCGGCAATTGGACGGTGGACGTTTACCTTATGTTTTCTTTACAAGCAAAAGGTATTTTGCCCATTGGCGATATTGCACTCGTGAATACGATAAAGGAACTAACGCCTGCAAAAACAAAAGAAGAAATAATTGCCTATGCAGAAAGCTGGAGCCCACTGCGCTCTCTTGCCACTTACTTTTTGTGGCATCACTATTTAGAAAAGCGCAAGAAGAAAGAAAAGTAAAATAAGTATGCGCTCGCTAAGATCCCCTCTACTTGTGCAAGTCTCCGGTGATTTCGGGGAAGTGGGGTTGGGGCTTAGCTTAAAATGATACGACAAATTTAAGTGCACCAAAGGTCTTCTTGCATTCCCATCTTATGCCTAAGTTTGCACTCCATATTGCTTCTTTATTCAATGCTAAATTCTACCACAATGCGAACTTACCTTAAAGCATTTTCAATCGTCTTTCTACTAGGCGCTTTGCTTGTCTGCCCAAATACAGTAAGCGCCCAGGAAAAGAAAGTTGCGCCTACGCCGAAGGAACTCTACCAGGAAATTTATACAAAGGATAGCCTGATGTTCCAGGCATTCAATGCGCAGAATATGGAAAAATTCAAACCTTTTTTTACGGACGACCTGGAGTGGTACCAGGATAATGGAGGCTTGATTGCGTACAAGACGGTATTCGAAAACTTTGCCAACACTTTTAAGAAAGATTACAAGCTTACCAGGCAACTTGTAAAAGAAACGCTGGAAGTGCATCCTTTGAAAGACTATGGTGCCATAGAAATAGGTACGCACCAATTTCGTCATATCGAAAACGGAAAAGAAGAGATTGGCACTTTTAAGTTTTTAATGATCTGGCAGAAAAGGAACGATCAATGGCGGATCTCAAGGGTGGTGAGTTACGATCATTAAGAAAAAATCCCAAAAGTAGGGTAGTTACAAACCTGGTAAAGAAAACTTTTTGCGAAACAGCTTTTAACGCATCAATCTTCAATTTATTAATGAATCTTTGCTACTGCAAAAATGTAAGTAATACAAGCAAAGAAACTACCATGAACATTAAAATTACCAAAACTGCTCACTCCAAATTAACGGATATAGACTTCAACAACATTCCCTTTGGCAAGTACACTTCCGACCATATGTTTATGATGGATTATGCCGATGGTGCCTGGGGCGATTGTAGAATTGTGCCCTACCAAAGTTTGCAACTCGATCCGCAATCGAAAGCGTTGCAATATTGCCAGTGCATTTTTGAAGGCATGAAGGCAACGATTGGTGCTGATGGCATTCCTAAATTACTGCGACCCGATTTGAATATGGAACGATTCAATAATTCTGCAGAGCGCATGTGCATGCCGGCGGTACCCGCAGAAATGTTTTTATCAGCATTAAAAGCAATAACCCTACTAGAAATAGACTGGATTCCGAAAGCTGAAGGCAGTGCATTGTACCTGCGCCCCACTATGGTGGCTACAGAAAGTTCGTTGGGCGTATCCCCGTCCAGCACCTACACATTTTATATTTATGCAGCTCCTGCCCAGCCTTATTTTACGACGCCCATCAAATTAATTACAGAGCAAACCCTCATTAGAGCTGTGCCCGGCGGCACAGGTGAGGCTAAGGCAGGGGGCAATTATGCCGGCTCTTTAATGGCTGCCCAGATTGCAAAACAAAAAGGCTTTGACCAGGTGATTTGGCTGGAGGGCCCTGAGTTTAAAAAGGTGCAGGAAGCAGGTATGATGAATTTATTTTTTGTGATCGGAGATACCGTTATAACGCCTTCCTTGAGCGGTGCCATTTTAAAAGGTACCAACAGAACTTATTTTATTGATATTTTAAAAGAGAAAAATATTAAAGTAGAAGTAAGAGATATTTACATGGATGAAATTGTAGCCGCCTACCAACAAGGAAATTTAACCGAAGCATTTGGTGCCGGCACAGCAGCAGTGGTTTCGCATATTTCTGCCATTACCCATGGCGATGTAAACATGACTTTGCCCAACGCCGCAGATGCAGTAATCAGCAATATGTTGTATAAAGAAATTACAGGGTTAAGAGCGGGCACTATTGAAGACACACGAAATTGGCTGGTACCGGTTTTATAAAATGTTACATCACTCAATTAAATTATAGTTATGCAGAAAATAAAATGGGCCGACATACCTGTGGAGCAGGTTAATGAAAAAATGAAAAGACAATTTATTCATGGCGAAAAAGTAATGATAGCCCGGATGGAATTTGAAGATGGATTTACAGTTCCCTGGCATTCTCACGACAATGAGCAAATAACCGAAGTGCAGGAAGGCACACTTCG
>JBKJKD010000070.1:0-3784 GCA_046597635.1 Ferruginibacter sp.
TTTTTTACAATGGCATTGAGCATAGGACAACAAGCACCAGCATTCAGCCTTTATAATTCTGAAAAAGAGCAAGTGAACCTGCAGGATTTTATAGGCAAAAAAAATGTGTTACTACTATTTTTTCCGGTTGCATTTACCGGTGTGTGCACAAAAGAACTTTGTTCTGTGAGAGATGGAATTTCGAAATACCAAAATGAGGCTGTAGAGGTTCTGAGCATTTCTGTAGATTCTGTTTTTACCCTTGCAAAGTTTAAAGAAGAGCAACAATATAACTTTTCACTTTTAAGTGATTTTAATAAAGAGGTCTCCACCAACTACGATGCCTTGCATGAATCATTTACTGATATGAAGATGCTGGGTGTAAGCAAACGGGCGGCTTTTATCGTTGACAAAGCTGGTCTTCTGCAATATGTAGAGGTATTGGACAACCCTGGTAACATGCCGGACTTTGAAGCCATTGACCTAAAATTAGCAGAATTGGCTGCATAAAAGGTTCATCCACATACTAGTGGCATAGAGTTTAGCGTTAATCAACTGCGTATTATTTGTAATTATTTTAAGGACTGCTTAAAAAGATTTTACTACTTTTACTTAGTTGAAGAAATTTATCTACATATTAACCTTACTTATTGGAATAAACTTTACTTCTCTTGCTCAAAATAAAATAGCCTCACAAGATGTGGCTAGTGCAAAACTGATAAAGTTCTATCCCAATCCAGCCAGTGCTGTTATTACCTTCGAGTTTAACAAGAGCAGCGGCAACGCCTCCAATTCTCTGCAGGTTTACAACTTTATGGGTAAGAAGGTGTATGATATTAAAAACGCTCCCTCCCGGGTTAGCATAAACCTCGAAGATTTTTACAGAGGTATTTACATCTTTCAGGTAAGAGATAAAAACGGTACCATCTCACAAACCGGCAAGTTCCAGGTTGTTAAATAATTTTTCCCCCACAATCTTCACCGATTAATGTCAATTTGACTGCTGTGACGCTATTGGCAAACAGTTTGACAATCGTACATTTGCAAACATTTTAAAGCTATAATTATGGAAGAAAAATACAGTGAATCCACCGACAATGTTGAAAACGTGGAAATGGATATAAATTCGGATGCTGATATTCCCGGAGATAACCACCTGAGCAATCCCATGGAGGAAAACGATGCGATAGTTGAAAAATATGCAGCCGAATTGCAGGAACAAAAGGATAAGTACTTGCGCTTGTTTGCAGAATTTGACAACTACAAACGCCGGACATCCAAAGAAAAAATTGACCTGATTCAAACAGCCGGCAAGGATGTAATAGCAGATCTGCTGGATGTGTTGGACGATTGCGACCGGGCAGAAAAGCAAATGCAGGCTTCTGAAGATATTACACAAATAAAGCAGGGCAACCAACTTGTTTTTAATAAACTAAAAGCCAGTTTACAGCAAAAGGGCCTTACTGCTATGGAGAGTGTAAACACTGTGTTTGATGTAGAAAAGCATGAAGCCATTACAGAGATTGAAGCAGGAAAAGAGGCCGTAGGTAAAGTAGTGGATGAAGTGCAAAAAGGATATTACCTCAATGGCAAACTAATACGCTTTGCAAAAGTGGTGGTGGGCAAATAAAAATATATAAAGGATAACCGTTAGCTGCAAGCCGGTTATGCGTTCATAAAAAATGCTTGCAGTTTAAGCACAGCAAAAGTTCAATGAGTACTAAAAGAGATTTTTACGAAATATTAGGGGTATCAAAAGGTTCTTCGCAGGAAGAAATTAAGAAGGCTTACAGAAAGGTGGCCATGCAATTTCACCCGGATAGAAATCCTGGCGATAAAGCTTCGGAAGAAAAATTTAAAGAGGCAGCAGAAGCTTACGAAATATTAAACGACGCTGACAAGAGAGCACAGTATGACCGCTTTGGCCACAATGCATTTGGCCAGGGCCGGGCCGGCGGTGGTCATGGAGGTGCGGGCATGAACATGGATGATATCTTCAGCCAGTTCGGCGATATTTTTGGTGATGATTCATTTGGAAGCTTTTTTGGTGGCGGGGGCAGAAGAGGCGGTGCAGGTACCCGTGGACATGGTACCCGGGGTACCAACCTTAGGGTAAAGCTCAAAATGAACTTTGAGGAGATAGCTAAAGGCGCCAACAAAACGATCAAAGTAAAAAAGCACATCAAGTGTAATACCTGCGATGGTAGCGGTGCAAAAAGATAAAGGGAGTGTACAAACCTGCGGTACCTGCAGTGGCAGCGGGCAGGTAAGAAGAGTGCAAAATACTTTTCTCGGGCAAATGCAAACCGTTACAACATGTCCCACGTGTAACGGTGAAGGGTCTACCATTACCGCAAAATGCGGTAGTTGCAAGGGCGAAGGAAAAGTTTATGGTGAAGAAACAGTTTCTATAGACATACCCGCTGGCGTGCAGGAAGGCATGCAGCTTAGCATCAGCGGAAAGGGTAATGCCGGCGAGAGGGGCGGAAGCCCCGGCGATTTGATCGTGCTCATTGAAGAAGAAGCGCATCCGCACCTTCACAGGGACGGCCTGAACGTGGCTTTTGACCTCTATATTTCTTTCCCGGATGCAGTGTTTGGTACACAAATAGAAGTGCCCACGATTGATGGCAGGGCAAAAATAAAAATACCACCCGGTACTCAAAGTGGAAAAATCTTCAGGCTCAAAGGCAAGGGCTTTCCGCATGTAAACAGTTACGAAAAGGGTGACCAACTGATACAGGTTAATATTTGGACACCTCAACAAGTGAACAACGAGGAAAAGGAGATGCTGGAAACCATGCAGGATTCGGTGAATTTTGCCCCCAAGCCCGAAAAAAATGAAAAATCATTTTTCGATAAAGTGCGGGAGATGTTTACTTAAATAATAATTATAAAATTGATAAATGGTAATGCCTGGGCGATATAATTGATAATGGTGTAATTGATAAATGATAATGCCTGAACTATTGTTCAGGCATTATCATTTACGGGCTATTAGACTGTCCAATAAACAAGGAAGTCATTAAAAACTGAGAAAGCTGCGTTCTCCCGGGATTTTTGCCGCTATCATTATAAATTGCGAATTATACCATTATCCTTTCAGCTGGCATTGTCTAGGTTTGGTAGGTTTTGCTTTAGGATGCATTATTAATTAGTTCATTATAAATTATCCATTACCATCTATTCCATTATCAACTTGTTTCTATAATTTGCCCTTACAATTATGCTTCAGAAACTGCACATACAGAATTACGCCATCATAACCGATTTGCTCATTTCATTTTCAAAAAATTTAAACATCATTACAGGCGAAACAGGTGCCGGTAAAAGTATTTTGATGGGCGCCCTTAACCTTATCCTGGGCCAAAGGGCTGATAGTGCCGTGTTGCTGGATAAACAAAAGAAATGCATTGTAGAAGGTTTCTTTAGCATTAAGCACAACGATGCTGTCAAGGCCTTTATTGAAAAATATGAACTGGATGCGAGCGATGAAATCATCATGCGCAGGGAGATTGCTGTAAATGGAAAATCGAGAAGTTTTATAAATGATACCCCGGTAAATCTTTCGCAGCTAAAAGAACTGGCCGTGTTACTGGTAGACCTCCATCAGCAATTTGATACGCTGGAACTGGGTAATGAAAATTTTCAACGGGATGTGTTAGATGCCCTTGCAGATAATAGTGCTATTTTAAAACAATTGAAGCAACAGTTCCAGGAATTTGCCACTGCTAAAAAGCAACTGGAAGATCTGAAAACCCAGCAGGCTAATGCAAATAAGGAATTGGATTACCATCGCTTTTTA
>JBKJKD010000125.1:0-3810 GCA_046597635.1 Ferruginibacter sp.
GCAGTCGCAGATAAAATTGCATGGCTTAAACGTAACCGATTGTTTGGTAGAGGTTGGCCCTAGAGAAGGAGAAGAAATTATTCATCACGAAGACATCCTTGCAGCCATAGAAAAGCACGGGGATGAGACTGCCCTTATTTTATTTAGTGGCGTAAATTATTACAACGGCCAGGTATTTAACATGCAAGCAATTGCAGCAGCTGCTCACAAAGTGGGTGCTTATGCAGGCTTTGATCTTGCACATGCTGCAGGAAATATTGAACTGCACTTACATGAGTGGGAGGCCGACTTTGCCTGCTGGTGCAATTACAAATATTTAAACAGTGGGCCGGGTGCAATTGCCGGTGCCTTCATTCATGAAAAACATATTGGCAATAAAAATTTGCAGCGGTTGGAAGGCTGGTGGGGAAACGATGCAAGCAATCGGTTTAAAATGGAAGAAAAGTTTACTCCCTACCCTTCTGCCGAAGCCTGGCAAATGAGTACGCCACCCATTATGTTACTGGCTTCGCACTACGCTTCCCTAAAAATTTTCGAAGCCGCTGGTTTTCAAAACATACTTACAAAAAGCCGGCTGCTGAGCAGCTACCTGCTGTTCTTGCTAAATGACATCAACGGTAGCACGCAAAAGTTTAGCATCATCACGCCGCAAGATCCTGCAGCACATGGTTGCCAGGCTTCATTCTCTGTAAAGCAGGATGCAAAACAGCTGTTTGACCAATTGCTGCCCAACGGTATTTTTGCAGACTGGCGGGAACCCAATGTGATTAGAGTAGCACCCGTACCCTTGTACAATAGTTTTGAAGAAGTATTTTTATTCACTCAAACTTTGAAACAGTTATTAAAAATATAAGTACCAATTTCTTTGAGAGCCTGCCCATTTAAAAATTAAAACAACTGTTATGCATCGTAAGGTTTTGATAGAACAAATACAACAAAAAGGCTCATATCTCTGCGTGGGTTTAGATACGGATATTACCAAAATACCAGCGCATCTGCGGGAGCAACCAAACGCCGTGGTTGCATTTAACAAAGCCATTATTGATGCTACGAAAGACAACTGTGTGAGTTATAAAATTAATACGGCCTTTTACGAAGCACTCGGTGCCAAAGGCTGGGATGCCATGGAAGAAACAGTGAACTATATTCCTTCCACACATTTAAAAATTGCCGATGCCAAGCGGGGCGACATTGGAAACACATCCTCTCAGTATGCCAGGGCATTTTTTGAAACATTGAAATTTGATGCCATCACGGTAGCACCTTACATGGGTGAAGACAGCATACGCCCTTTTTTAGAATATGAAAATAAATGGACCATTGTACTGGGCCTTACGAGCAACAAAGGCGCACAAGATTTTGAAATGCTGAAGTTGGTGACGGAAAATGTGACAGCAGCTGAACAACCAGTTCCGTTGAGGAGTGAGTATCTCTACGAAAAGGTTTTACATAAAGTAGCGCAGTGGGGTACGCCCGATAATTTAATGTTTGTAGTGGGTGCTACGCAAGCCACAGAATTTGATAATATTCGTACTATTTTACCAGACCATTTTTTCTTAGTCCCCGGTGTTGGTTTCCAGGGCGGGAGTTTGGCAAGTATCAGCCAACATGCCATGAACAAGGACTGTGGCATATTGGTGAATGCCAGCCGGGCTATCATTTATGCAAGCCACGAAGACGATTTCGCAACAGAAGCGGGTGTGATTGCCCAACAATACCAGGCGGAGATGAAAATGTATTTAAATAATGCTGTTTAATAAAAGAAATGAATTTACTATAACCGATCAATTCACCTCACTCGAGTATTGCTCAAACAGACGTTTACCATAGCCCTCTCTGTTGAAAATATTTTCATTGCTTTCGTTCGGATCTGATGCATGCCAAGATTGCCCGGCATCCTTATGTAGATAAAATTTTTTTTTGATTGAGTTGTATTTAAAAGTCATAATTCTCGTCCAGCGCCAACCACTTCCACCATAGTGCTCTATCGAAAAGAAGCCATTTTTGATTGTGATACCTTGGTATGGATCTCCGAACACTCCACCACAAGCCAGGCAAAGAACCACCTTATCATTTCTCGAAATTAATTTGAATTGTCCTATTTTATTTCCTTGCAAGAGCAAGAGCGGTCTTGTGGTATCGTAGTTAAACTTCTCAAAATTGTTTTTAAGAATGAGCACTAAGTCTCTTATTCCATCTTTATTTAAGTCACCCGAGGCGCTATCCAAGATGGTGAAATCTGCAGGAACAAATTGCTTTAAACTTTTGTATTGTGCAAAAGACATATTTATACAAAGAAGAAAAGTCAGGTTGATAAATGTGTATTTAATCAAGAAGATAGTGTTGCGTGTCAAGAAAAATATTTTATGGATTGTCTATATACCTATTCGCTACCGCTTGTGAAAGTTTCGCAGCCCATTTTGAATATTCATTTGCAGAGGGGTGAAGCCCATCCCCTGCAAGAAACTCTGGTTTATTTCCATCTGCCTTTTGTGCAGCAGTGATATCGATATAAGTGCATAAAAAATTAGTGGATTCATTTTCGCACACTTCATTAAACGCATCAATCTCCAATGCGATTTGCTGCCTGTCTCTTAACTGCCCTTCCGGGAGGGGTATTTCGGCAAATGGCGTAACACCCCAATCCGGAATACTGAGTACAAAAACGTTTTTAGACTGGCCTCCGGAAAATTCAATCGCCTGTTGCAAAAGTTGCACAAACTCATCCTTAAACTCAATCACGCTTCTTCCCCTGTATTGGTTGTTTACACCAATGAGCAAACTCACTATATCATAGCAATCAAGCAAAGTTCTTTGTTGAATAGCCGCCTGCAATTCATCTGTGGTCCAGCCGGTTTTGGCAATTATTTCTGGTGCGGTAAATCGCCAACCGAAACCCTGTCGGCGGCTTTCCGCACCGACAGCGGTTTGCCTCAACAGTTGTACTGTCTGGTAAGGAAAGCTTTCTGAAAGCAACACCCCCTCTCCTATTGTATAACTATCGCCCAGGGCGAGGTAAGTAAAATTCATGGCTAAATGTAAATAAAAAAATCTGGCCCAAACCTTGTCGGCGGCTTTCCGCCCCGACAGCGGTTCTCCATTATTGGGAGATCACATCAAAAAAAACGCTCTAAATATTTGCAAGCCTTTAATATTTCATAGCCAGCTTTAGTTTGCTCCACAAATCATTATCAAAGCTGCTGGGGCCGGCTGCACTCCCGCCGGCATCATCACCGAGCCGCACCACTACCACATCGAGGCTGGGTACCACATATATTTTTTTATCATCTTTTCCTAATGCCATGTACATATCTGCAGGTGCATTGGGCGCAAGAGAAAAAGGAAATACAATTTGGCTCGTGGGAACCATGGCAGATGTTTTGCCATTTAACCACCACAAATAACCATAACTTAAATTATAGGTTTGTGATGTGCTGGTCATCGCATTAAAATAAGCAGCATCGTTTAGCAAGGCAGTACCGTTCCACTTTCCTTTGCTTAAAATTAAAGAGCCAAACCTTGCAGCCTCTCTTGTGGTGCAATACATCACGTAATTCAGCCAAAAAGCATTGGGCATACCAATTTTATCAAATAACTTTTCCCGGCTGTATTGGTTAAATGTTTTGCCACTGGCGGTAGCTAAAACCGTTTGCAGCAAATGATAGGGCGCATTGTGATAAGCCCATCTTGTGCCGGCATCTGCTTTATAAGTAAGGCATGCCGGCGTGGTACAGTCGAGATCGGCCACCCCATCATCCAAGCCATTGGTCATGCTCAACTGGTTTTTTATAGTTATCAGGTTTTCTTTTG
>JBKJKD010000156.1:0-3453 GCA_046597635.1 Ferruginibacter sp.
GTTGTACTTAATTCTTTCGGCGCACATATAGTTTTCCCAAAGCATACCAATATCCTGCCGGGCAGCCAATAGATTAAAATTATTTATCAAAGCATTTCTTACGCCATTGTCAAAAAAATACCAACGGTTACTTTTTACAACTTCTTTGCGCAAATTTTTACTGTAACCGCTGCGCTTATAAATCACAAAAACTTTCGTTAGCAATTCAAGATAGCGGTCTACTGTATTTTTACTAATTCCCAGGTTTTTACCCAGTTCTTCGACCGACACCTCCTTGCCTATCTGGTAAGCAATTAGCACCAACAGGTCTTTTATCTTCTGTGGATTTTTAATATTTTCAAAAGCCAATATATCTTTCAGCAAATAGGTATTGATCAACTCGGTTAGATATTGTTGCTTTTCTGCCAGTGTTTTTAGTTCCAGCGCTTCGGGGTAACTTCCATATATAAGTCTTTCATCAAGATGCTGGTTGGTTTGGAGAAGATTTTCAGTTTTGGCTATTTCCATTTGAGCCATAGGAAACAGTTCATAAGTAATCGTTCTTCCCACCAATGGTTCGCTGGCCTGTTGTAAATCAAATGCGCTGGAACCCGTTATAATAATATGCAACGGGGATATTTCATCAATCATCAATTTCACTTTTCTACCAATATCTTTTAGGTATTGCGCTTCGTCAATAATCAGCAGGTTATATCCTTGCAGCAATCTTTTATAATTGGCAATACTCCTTTCTTCAAGGATATTGGCTACTGTTTCATCCTCTCCATTTAGCCACAAGCATTTTTCACCTATTGTTTTTTTTATGGCGTCTAATAACTGCGTTTTACCCACCCGCCTTGCCCCCAAAAGGATACTTACTTTTTGTTTAGCCAGATTATCAAAAATCGTTTTATATATTGCTCTTTCAAACATTACACAAATATACCAGTTTATACTTAAACTGACGGTATTAATGTGAATACCGTCAGTTGATTGACGGAATTAATGTTAATTCCGTCAGATTACTGACGGTATTAACGAAAAAATCCGCTCGAGAGGAGCGGATTTCTATAGTATTTTGGTTGGATTAAGCTAATTCCTGAGACATTGATTTACTCACACGCTTGCGATCATCTTCATTTAAAATCACTTTGCGCAAACGGATACTTTTAGGCGTTACTTCGATACACTCATCTTGTTGAATGTACTCCATACACTCTTCGAGACTCATCAAAATTTTGGGTGCTGCCTTAGATGCATCATCACTTCCACTCGCACGGTGGTTGGTTAGTTTTTTAGGTTCAGTAGCATTTACAACCAAATCGCCTGGCTTAATGTGCTCGGCAATTACCTGCCCTGTGTACACTTCCTGTCCCGGATCTACAAAGAAACGACCCCTGTCCTGTAATTTATCAATGGAATAACCGGTTGTTTTTTCTGTAGACTTGCTTATCAACACACCATTGCTACGGCCGGGAATTGGGCCTTTCCATGGTTTGTACTCGGTAAAGCGGTGAGCCATTACAGCTTCTCCGGCAGTACTGGTAAGCATGTTACTTCTCAAACCAATCAACCCCCGAGAAGGAATGTCAAATTCAAGATGCTGCATTTCGCCCTTTGTTTCCATCACCAGCATTTCACCTTTTTTCTGTGTAACAAGGTCAATTACTTTACCACTATATTCAGCAGGTACATCTACCACCAACAACTCATATGGCTCATGCTTTGAACCATTGATTTGTTTTACCAATACTTGTGGCTGCCCGATGGTCAACTCAAAACCCTCTCTGCGCATGGTTTCAATTAAGATACCCAAATGAAGAATACCTCGACCAAATACATTAAAGCTATCAGCACTGTCACTATCTTCTACTCGAAGTGCCAGGTTTTTTTCTGTTTCTTTCATCAAACGATCACGCAAGTGACGACTCGTTACAAACTTACCTTCTTTACCAAAGAAAGGGGAGTTGTTAATACCAAACAACATACTCATGGTTGGTTCATCCACACTAATTACGGGCAATGCTTCCGGATTATCAACATCGGCAATGGTATCACCAATATTGAAACTTTCTAATCCTACAATTGCACAAATATCTCCTGCAAAAACTTCTGTCACTTTCTTTTTGCCCATTCCTTCAAACACATACAATTCTTTAATCTTCATTTTCTTGTTACTGCCATCGGCTTGTAACAAGGCTATCTGCTGGCCTTCTTTGATGCTGCCACGAGCAACTTTACCTACTGCAATTCTTCCTAGGAAAGAAGAATAATCCAATGAGGTAATCTGCATTTGAGATGGGCCTTCGTTTACTTTAGGTTCCGGCACATGCTCCAAAATTGCATCCATCAAAGGAAAAATATTGTCTGTTTCTGCGATGGATGTATTCATCCAGCCGTTTTTACTGCTACCATAGATAGTAGGAAAATTCAGCTGGTCTTCAGTTGCATCCAAATTAAAAAATAATTCAAAAACGGAGTCGTGCACTTCATCAGGACGACAGTTTGGCTTATCTACTTTGTTGATAACGACGATAGGATGCAGCCCGAGTGCCAGCGCCTTTTGCAACACAAATCTTGTTTGGGGCATTGGCCCTTCAAAAGCATCTACTAATAGTAATACACCATCAGCCATCTTCAAAACCCTTTCCACTTCGCCACCGAAATCACTGTGGCCAGGGGTATCAATAACATTTACTTTAACTCCTTTATAATTAACAGAAATGTTCTTACTAAAAATGGTGATGCCTCGTTCTCTTTCAAGATCGTTGCTATCCATGATCAACTCACCAGTGTCCTGGTTGTCTCTAAATACCTGGGTTGCGTGTAAAATCTTGTCTACCAAGGTAGTTTTGCCATGATCTACGTGAGCAATGATGGCGATGTTGCGAATATTCATTGTTTAAGCTTTGAGCGATCGGTGGCGGACTGAGGGTCTTTTTGCAATAGGCTAAAGACTGGAAGGCTGCCACTAAGCGCTGTTTTTTGAGGCGCAAAGGTAATCTATAAATGCCGGACGGCAAGGTGGTTTTTTCAGTTGATATGAAATAGTAACGTTAAATAAATATTGCATTTGTTGCTTATTACCACGGCAGAAGTGAGGCCTAAGAAATAGTAAGCCCACAAAATGCAAGCAGCCGGGGCCGTTTTGGCCGCTATCATCAAAAATTAACTAAAATTAGCAGTGCCAATACGGCCAGTAATATGGTTTTGCATGTCATTTGATAATTAAACTAAAACACACAGGCAATGATTAACGCTCAAAAACACACTCCTTCTCTTGCTATTTGCATTCTTATGGATGCTATCGGCTATGCCAGTTTTGCTATCCCCATACTTGGCGAATTTTCTGACCTTGGATGGGCCCCCATCTCTGGTTTAATTTTTTACAAAATGTTTGGAGGCAAAATGGGAGTGTTTGGTGGTGGTTTGAGTTTTTTAGAAGAACTGTTACCCTTCACAGACTTCATCCCC
>JBKJKD010000289.1:0-2848 GCA_046597635.1 Ferruginibacter sp.
GAGGGTTTTTTAGAGGCAGTTTTCATACAATAAGATCTAGCGTTTATTTGCTTTTTATTTTTGGCATTGGTGTTTAATAATTTGTTGAGTCATTAGTCGTTTTATTTACAGGCCTCACCACGCAATTTTTAGAACTGCTATACTTTGCCAGCCTGCAGGTCAACCAATACCTGCACCTAGCAAAGTATGATCGTCTCCATGATCCAAAAAATCCAGGTAGCGTTTTAAGTTGTGCAAGTTTTTTATTTCACCACAGTTTAAACCAACCTTAATATCTCCAGGAAGATAAATCAGCTCCTTTCGGTGCCCGCTTTTTTACTTCATTGGCCCACTTGGTAATAAACATCCGGTGGTATCTTAACCGGCTGATATAATTCGGTTGGGTAGGGTCACCGTTCCAGCAATGTTCTGCCCGGTCGCCATAAGCTACTTCGCAATTGCAGGCGGGCTGCTGCAATTTTTTCAGCATGTCTTCTGCGGTGTACACGGCATTGTTCAGGTAATAATTATCCATGTCGCCTACATAAATATGAATCTTACCTTTTAGTTTTTCTCCTATACTGGGCCAGTCTCTTTTAATGATATGGGTAAGATCATAATTCTCCCGCCAGTAGGCAGCAACGGAGGAATCAATAGCACCCGTGTATTTATCAAAAATTCTTTTGGGATAACCGTCCTTGCCCATCGGCGAATACACGGCTTCCCAAATGTCGAACTGATCGCCGCTGCGGCTATGGGTGCCCAGGGCCAGCTCCCGGTGGTTCATATCTTTTACCATGGCACTTACATGGCCCAGGTAGTCTCTATGCCCCGGGCGTGGCGTGATTTTAAAATCACTTTCCACGTAGTAAGCATTTTTGTCATTGTAAATATCAACGGTGGTGTAATGGTGAAAGTCGATTGGGTCAGGGCACGCAGCATAGCAGCCATTGAATTCATCCGGGTAAAAAACCTGTGCCGCCAGCACTTCCCATCCGCCGGTGGAACCGCCATACATGAACCTTGCCCAGCCTTTGCCAATACCCCGGAACCGTTTTTCAATTTCAGGGATCAGCTCATACGTGATCGCATCACCATAAGGACCAAGGTTGGCCGAGTTTACTGCATACGAATCATCGTAATAGGGATTGGCATGTTGTATTTCTACCGCCAGTACTCTCGGGAAATTTTTACCCGTCCACAGCTTGTAAAAATCATAATCTTCCTGCTGGGTAATTTTATTGTAACCGGTGATATTAAAGCGGGTGTTGGTATCCGGTATGAGATTTACATCCGGTGGCGTTGTGCGAAAGTTTGCAAAATCCTCAGGGAAGTGCCCATGAAAAATAGCCAAAGGATACCGCACATTCGGGTGCTCGTCAAACCCTTCTGGTAACAATATATGTGCGCCAATAAACATCGGCCGCCCCCAGAATTTTGTAAGCAGTTTGCTCTGGATTTTTATGTGCTTGATGTATTTAGTGTCTTCCGGTTCTTTAATGGGCGGAATGATTTTGTTGATCACCAAATGAATTTCATTGCTCGTGGCCGGATCAAATTTAATTTTTACCGGGGCGGAATAAATATTGCCGGGTGCAATGTTCCAGTGTTGTCCTTCGCCACGGTCCATGGGTAGTTTTACGGTGTGCCCCGTTTCCAGGTTAAAGGTTTCATATTTGTGCAACAGTGCCTGCACATAATATTCGCCTGCAGGCACGTCGTTCAATCTTTCAATGGGGTAGCCAAATGCATGCATGTCCACGAGCAAGGCAGTACCCGGTTTCCAGTTATTTGCATCTATCCCAAAAACCATCTGTGTGTTGGCAGCGTCATTGATCAGCATCCGTGGCTCTGCACTGTTGGTCCTGGAAAGCAACAGCAACAGCCGTCCATCCAGTGCAGGTTCTTTCAATGATTCGGCGATGCTGATGCTGAAGGTTTGTGCATTACAGATTGCATTGATAAAAAATAAAAAGACAAACGCTATTTTTTGCATGGCAGATAATTTTATTAAATATACTTAGCCTTTAATTTAAAAAGACAAAAACCTGGCGGGGGAAATGTTATGCGCCAATCGCCTTGCCGGCTGCACATGGAGATCAATTTTGCCGGGGAGTCGTGAAGGTGTATCCTCTGTAGATTAATTTTGCCGGGGAGTCGTGAAGGTGTATTCTCTGTAGATTAATTTTGCCGGGAAGTCGCAAAGGCGTCTTTAGTTCGTAACTCCCGAGAGCGATCGCCTTATTTAAAAAAACCATGTAGCACTTACCGTCTTACCGGCTAAACATGGAGATTAATTTTGCCGGGAAGCCGTGAAGGCGTCTTTAGTTAGTAACTGCTGCTTCACAGCCACATCCCCTGGGGGAGCCGTTGCTGAAAAAAAAGAACAACTTTTCAAATTCATTGCAACCCACTCCTCAAATTCACCAGTACCTGCAGAGGAGCCTTGGCGGGTTCAGTCCCGATCCAATCGGGATTTTTCTATTGCGCAGCATAATAGAAAAAAGAATCCGCCGCAGCGACGGCGAAGGTACGCACCCTAGCGGGGGCAGAGCGACTGAAAGTTAGCAAGCCTGCTGACGGTTATGGTGGAGTAAAAAGAGGAAGTTTTGATACTGCACTTACACGCTACGTACAAAGCCTGGCGGCGTAGCTGGGCCAGCGGCAAAGTTGCTAAAAAGTAAAAAAACAGTTTTTCAAAATTCATTGCAACCCACTCCTCAAAATTCACCAGTACCTGCAGAGGAGCCTTGGCGGGTTCAGTGCCGATGCAATCGGGATTTTTCTATTGCGCAGCATAATAGAAAAAAGAATCCGCCGCAGCGACGGCGATGGTACGCTCCCCCGCGGGGGCAGAGCGAGCAAAAAC
>JBKJKD010000052.1:0-26014 GCA_046597635.1 Ferruginibacter sp.
TACCTACCGCTCAATAAAAAAGACCTAATGAAAATTGCTGGCTTTGGAAAAGCCAAAGCGGAAAAATATGGTGATGAAATTTTAGAAGCCATTGAGGGCTATTGCAGTCGTAGGGGCCTGGCAAGTAATATGGATGCAAAACCTGGCAACCCTTTGAAAGAAAAAACCAAAACAAAAAACTCGGAAGCTAAAATTGATACCAAAACGGTTTCTTATAATTTTTTCAAGCAGGGCTTGGCTGTCAATGATATTGCTGTAGAAAGAAAACTTTCAGCTGGCACGATTGAAAGCCACCTTTGCCATTTCGTAGGCTTAGGAAAAATTCATATTGATGAGATGGTTCCCTTAGCCAAACAAGAATTGATAAAGCAGGCAGTGAAAATTCATGGCGCATTGAGCCATAAAACGCTGATAGAAAATCTGCCGGAAAGTATTACCTACAACAATATTAGAATGGTGCTTGCTGCTGGAAAAATAAATCAAACAGGATAGCTTTAACCGGCTTACAAAGACTATCGCCCAAAATCATCTTGTAATCTTACGATGTCGTCTTCATCACTCGGATGGCTGCTGTCAGTATGCTGCCATATTTCTGCAACAATCCCCCAGGTATCGAGCCCAATCAGGCGATGCCTTTCCCCTTTTTTTAAGTTGATAGTATCACCGGGCTCTAATATTACCAAGTCTTTTTCAGAATCGTCATCACTTGTTATGACTCCGGCCCTCCCATTTATCAATTTCCAAATTTCTGCCCGACGATGGTGGTATTGCCAGCTCAGTTTTTTACCCGGTTCTACCAATAATATTTTGGGGCTTAGTTTACCGGAAATACTGAGCACGCTGCTAGTTAAGTTAGGGAAAAATTTTTCTATAAAACGTTCAGCATCAGCTTCTTCTATAACAAAAAAGCCTCCCCAAGGGCGGCTCAGATCTTTGCTATGAATTCTGACCAAGGTTGAGATATAATCTTCTACTTCCTTGAATACTTCCTGCTTTTGATGATCCTGAAAAAAAACTTTTTGATTCATATTAATTTTTTTAAGATTTATCTACCCATGTATAACATTAATATCTGAACGTCACTGGGGTTCACACCAGATATCCGGGAAGCCTGCCCAAGCGTCTTTGGCTGAATTTTGATAAATTTTTGTCGTGCTTCATTACTTAAAGAACCCAGTTTGTCGTAATTGAAATTCCCAGGAATCTTCAAGGCCTCTAATTGGCTCATTTTAGCAACCAACTCTTTTTCTTTTTCAATATAGGAATGATATTTTATTTGGATCTCAGCTTCTTCTAATTCATCTTTATCAAAGACTGCCAACTCCCCACCGAGTGAAGGAAAAGCTTGGGCAAGATCTTTCAACTCAATACCGGGCCTTAACAACAGCTGGGCTGCCTTTTGCCTAAAGGTTAATAAAGCAGAGCCAATAGATGTGAGGTAGGTTTCCGACTCAGATGGCTCAATCGGAAAATCTGAGAGTATTTCTTTGATTGACTGGATGGCCACCCTCTTTTGAACCACTCTATCCATTCGTTCCTGACTTGCTAAGCCTAGGCGATAGCTTATTTCGGTAAGGCGCATATCTGCATTATCCTGTCTTAAAAGGGTTCGAAACTCTGCCCTACTCGTGAACATCCGATAAGGTTCATCCGTTCCCTTGTTTACAAGATCATCTATCAGCACTCCAATATAGGCTTCACTTCTCTTCAATATAAGCGCTTCTTGCTGTATGCAGGATTGATGTGCATTGATGCCTGCCATTAATCCTTGACACGCAGCTTCTTCATACCCGGTGGTACCGTTTATCTGACCTGCAAAAAATAGGTTTTTTACACGCTTGGTCTCCAGGCTATGGGTAAGCTGTGTAGGTGGAAAGAAATCATATTCAATGGCATAACCTGGTCTGAACATCTTGCAGTTCTCAAAACCGGGCACTTTTCGCAACGCTTTCAATTGCACATCTTCGGGCAAAGAGGTTGAAAATCCGTTCACATAGATCTCAATAGTATTCCAACCTTCGGGCTCTACAAACAACTGATGCCGGTCTCTCTCAGCAAAACGATTGATTTTATCTTCTATACTTGGGCAATACCTCGGTCCAGTACCCTGAATACGACCTTGGTACATTGGACTACTTTCAAAACCCGTCTTTAATAAATCATGCACTTCCTGATTGGTGTAGGTAATCCAGCAGCTTCTTTGCTGATTAGCCTGAAGTGCAGGCTTCTGTAAATAACTAAACCCAACTATTTCCCCATCTCCTGTTTGTTCCTCCATCTTAGAATAATCCAAGCTCCGCCCGTCTACCCGAGGTGGTGTCCCTGTTTTCAAACGATCCGTTTCAAAACCCAAGCTTACCAATTGTTCCGTAATACCTGTAGCTGCCTTTTCTGCTACTCTTCCTCCACCGAAGTTTTTCTCGCCTATATGAATCACCCCGTTTAGAAAAGTACCATTGGTAAGAACTACCGCCGAAGCCAGTATCTCATGCCCCATCCCTGTAACCACACCTTTAACTACCCCATTTTCTACCACTAAACTGTTTACCATATCTTGATAGAAATCTACATTTGGAGTTGCCTCCAACATTTCTCTCCAGGTATTTGCAAACATCATTCTATCACTCTGTACCCTTGGGCTCCACATTGCTGGACCTTTCGACCTGTTTAGCATCCTAAACTGAATCATACTTTTATCTGAAACCAGCCCGCTATATCCTCCTAATGCATCAATTTCTCTTACAATCTGACCCTTAGCAATTCCTCCCATGGCGGGATTACAACTCATTTGAGCAATGGTTTGCATATTCATGGTTACCAAAAGAACCTTACTTCCCAAGTTAGCCGCTGCGGCTGCTGCCTCACATCCGGCATGACCGGCTCCCACAACTATTACATCATATTTTTCAAACATGTTGCGAAGGTATTAAACTGTGCTGTTTTTAAGAGATGTATCAGATATAACTCATCGTTAAATCCAAATGCTCCACGTGGAACATTGTCCATTTTGACAGATATTGGTACTAGAGGTTTCACGTGGAACAGGTGAGGACATACCAATCAGAAGAAATAATTGATACTCAACGGAGCAACCACCTATGGGTGACCGAAATAAAGCTGCAGGTAGAAGTCTTCCTTCTCTGTCATTTCGAGTTGATGCGAGGGGGTCTTGTCATCATAACCTATCAAATGGAGTAAACCATGAAACATAACCCTGTGGAGTTCCCTGGTAAAGGTTGTTTCGAATCGGGCTGCATTATCCTTGACGGTATCTACGCTGATATAAATTTCAGCATCTATGCCCGCACTCCCTTCGGCAGATAAGTCAAATGTGATGATGTCCGTAAAATAATCGTGCTGTAGATAGTTTTTGTTAATCTCCAAAATGAAGTCATCTGAACAGAAGATAAAGTTGATCTGGCCCGGCTTACACTTTTCCATTTCGAAAATCGCTCCCATAAAACTGCGCAATGCTACCCGATGAGTAAGACTTGCTTTCTCAAGAAAATTAAAACTGATTTTCATTGTTATATTTCTTAAATCGAAATTACCACCTTTTGTAATAGGCTACCTTTGACCAATACCAGCGGAGTTTTATCGCATACGACTATGTACAAAAAATTATCAGAAATCAAAATCGGAAAGTCGGTCGTGATCCATTCATTTGAGAGCGATGACATATTTCTTAAATTAATGGAGATGGGCTGTGTTCCGGGCGAAAGAATAACGGTGGACCAAATTGCGCCGTTTAAAGACCCAATCTCAATTACTGTTGCAGGATACCAGCTGAGCTTAAGATTAAATGAGGCAGATCAAATACTAGTAGAAGAAATCTAAATTATATAATATATTATATTAATATGTTAATAGGTTTGTACTTTGGCTCTTTTAACCCTGTGCACAACGGGCACTTAATAATTGCCAATCATGTTTTAAACGCTGGACTTGCTGAGGAAGTTTGGTTTGTGGTGTCGCCACAAAATCCATTTAAAAATTCCAACACTTTACTGAATCAAAATCACCGGCTAAATCTTGTAAAGATTGCCATAGAAGGGGAAACAAATTTAAAAGCGAGTAACATTGAGTTCAAATTGCCGAAGCCCTCTTATACTATTGCTACCTTAACGTACCTCCAAGAGAAATATCCAGCTCAACAATTCGCTATCATTATGGGAAGCGATGGATTTCAAAATATTAATAAGTGGAGAAATGCAGAGGCAATTCTAAAAAACTATCTCATCATAATTTATAAGCGACCTGGTTTTGAAGTGACGCAAAATGTAGCTGCTAACATCCGGTTATTGGATGCTCCCTTATTAGAGATATCCAGCACACATATTCGAACCCTCATCAAACAAAAAAAATCAATCAGATACCTCGTGCCTGATTTAGTGAAAAAGGAAATTGAAAATGAACACTATTATGCTTCCTCTTTAGAGAATCCAACCTAGCAGCAGACAGCCCAATACAATAAGTGGAGCATGCACTTTTGTATATTTCAAAATAAGAAAAGTACTACAGATCACAGCGAAGTTGAGGAGCATAGTTAAATCCATATTTCTCAGGGGCATACCTCTTAACAAATACAAAGCTCCTGCCCACATAAACCCCACTACCACAGCGTTTATACCTTCAAGGGCACGGTACACTACCACATATTTTTTGAGGTATTGCCACACCGGAAAAAAAAATAAAACGAGCAAAGCACTCGGTAAAAAAATCGCAATAGTTCCTATGATACAACCGATTAACTGCATCGTATAACCCTCACCCTTAAGCGCCATGCCTCCGGTAAAAGTTGCAACCGAAAAAACGGGACCAGGTATGGCTCGTACTACTCCGTAACCAGTTAGCAAATCGCTTCTATCTATTTTAATACTATTAGGATTTTTTTCCTGCACTCTTGCTGAGGTTGGCCTTGCTACATATTGATCCAGCATAAGTGGTAACAACACATCACTGCCACCAAAAACAATGCTACCGAAGCGATAAAAGTTTTCAAATAAGTTAAAAGCCTTTTTCTGTTCCCACTCCTGCTTACGAGCAACCTCACTAAAAATTCCTGCCAGCATAAAAACCAATACAAATAGCCAGATATTTGTCCATCTTATTTGCCTGGGCCTTATTGCTTCTTTTTCGGGAATGCGTTTATCGCTAAGGTTGGTTACAAAACCACCTGCTACCAACACCAGCGGAAAAACCCAGGGAGCTTTAAATAACAAAAAACAAACGACCATAGAAACGAGCATGATCATCTGAGTAATGAAATTCTTAATAGAGATGCTGAATGCCCGTACTGCCGCATAAATCAAAAAGCCAATGGCCATCGGCTCAATAAACTTTAATACTCCAGCGGTTAAATTTTGCCCCGGAAAAGCTGTTAATAAAAAAGAAAAAGCACCCATTAAAATGCAGGCAGGCAACAACCATATCAAAAGCGTGAGTACCGCCAATACTACACCCCCACGCTTATAACCAATGAGCGTCAAAGTTTGGGTACTGGACGCCCCAGGCAGCATCTGACAGAAGGAATTGTATTCTATTAATTCCTCTTCGGTTATATCCCTTCTTTTATTTACAAAGGTTTTAAACATCATACCCAGATGCCCCTGAGGACCCCCGAATGCAGTAAGGCTATACAGCAATACAGCTTTTAAAAAAGGTATATGTCTTAGTATTATCAATAAAAAGAATGCTGGTTAGTTGATTCAAACGATATTTATAAAGGTTGCTACTTCTTCAAACCAATCTCCCTAAGCCGTTCATTTAAATACTCCCCTGCGGTAGCATCTACATAAGCTTTAGGGTGGTCTTCATCTACACAATTAGGCAAACATTTTAAATTCATACTGCCCTTTGGATGTAGGAAAAATGGAATGGAGAACCTACTGGTATGCCACAACTCCTCTTTGGGATTTACCACCCGATGAGTGGTACTCCGCAACTGATTGTTCGTAAGCCTCTGTAACATGTCTCCAACATTTACCACGATCTGCTCGGGCAGAGAGGTTACCGCAACCCAATCATTTTGTTTTGATAAAATTTCCAGTCCGTCTGCAGAAGCACCTACCAGAAGAGTTATAAGATTGATGTCTTCGTGCTGCTCAGCTCTGATAGCACTTTTAGGCGTTTGAGTTATGGGCGGATAATGTATTGCCCTTAGAATAGAATTTCCATTGTAAATGAAATTGTCAAAATAATTTTCGTCCAAACCAAGATACAAAGCAATAGCCTGCATCAGCGTAGTCCCCGATTTTTCAAACGCCCGGTAAGAGTCTTCAAAGGTTTCATTGAAACCAGCAACCTGCGAAACCTTCACATTGTCCGGGTAAGCTTCTTCTGTAAAACCATCTCTGGGAATCTGACCATATTGAAAAAATTCTTTTAGATCTGGAGCATCACTACCCTTGGCATGTTCTTTACCAAAACTAGTATAGCCCCTTTGGCCGGCAAGTCCGGGTATTTCGAAATTCTTTTTTTGATTGAGGGGCAAAGAAAAAAATTGTTGCACATGCTCATAGAGATCAGCAATCAACTCGTCTGCTATGCCATGATTTTTCACAGCTACAAAGCCCACCTCTTCGTATGCTTTACCAAGCGCACGAACAAAAGCATTTTTTCTATCAGGGTCATTACTTAAAAAGTCAGAGAGATCTACGGAAGGTATAGACATTGTATGTTTTAAATTTTTGTTTAGGTTAAAAGTATTTGATTATAAATTATAGCGGGCACTTATCTCAAGCATCCGATCGATGGGTTTGCGGGCAGCCAATCTCAATCCCTCTTCCATCTCAATAGCCGGAGTTTCATATTTTAAACACAAATACAATTTTTCCAATGTATTTAATTTCATATACGGACAATCATTACAAGCACATGCATTATTAGGAGGTGCTGGTATAAATGTTTTTGTGGGACTAGCCTTTTGCATCTGATGCAGTATACCGGCTTCTGTGGCCACAATAAATTCGTGGCTGGTATCTGTCTGCGAAAACTTTAAAAGTCCTGTAGTGCTGCCTATATAGTCTGCAAGAGCTAGTACAGCTTCCTCACATTCGGGGTGCGCTATCAACTTTGCTTTCGGGTGTCTTATTTTGAGCTTGGTGATTTTTTCCAGACTAAAAATTTCGTGCACCATGCAGGCGCCGTTCCATAACACCATGTTTCTACCCGTCTGTTTGTTGATGTAAGCCCCAAGATTCCTGTCTGGAGCAAAAATGATAGCTTGGTCAACCGGCAAACTTTCTACAATTTTTTGAGCATTGCTGCTTGTGCAAATGATATCGCTCAACGCCTTCATACCAGCGCTACAGTTGATGTAGGTAATCACCAAATGATCGGGATGCTTATCCTTAAAGGCTTTGAACAATGGAGGAGGCGCAGAATCACTCAAAGAACAACCAGCCTTAAGATCGGGCAGCAATACCTTTTTGCCAGGATTTAATATTTTGGCGGTTTCCGCCATAAAGTGCACACCAGCAAAAACAATAATGTCAGCGTCAGTAGTTGCAGCATTCTGAGCAAGTCCCAGGCTATCTCCAATGTAGTCTGCGACGTCCTGTATATCCGGCTCCTGATAATAGTGCGCCAGTATCACTGCATTTTTTTCTTTTTTCAGTTTTTCAATTTCTGCAAACAGATCAAGCGTAGGGTCAAGCTCTAAATCGAGGAAGCCTTTTTCCTCTACAGATTTTTTAGTTATTTCACTGTGTATATCTATCATAATATGTATTAATACTACTTATTTATATAAACCTTATTACTATTAGGGCTGTTAATATGTGGAAATATCACTTTTAAAAACTCTTGCAAAATTAAAAGTTTTGATTTATCCACTTTCACTCACAGGCTATTAACATTATTAAATTAATTAATAAATCTGGTGCGCTTCAGTCTGGTAGCAGTTCTTACAAATAAGAGCTTTTTAAATTCAACCAGGTTAATAAAAAATGCTGGTGATAATAATACGCAACATTTTTTTTTAAAACCTGTTAATGCAATCCGCATAAAATGGGTGCAACATCCTCTTTTAGCCATCTGATCTAGAACGACCCCTTTTTACCATCTAATTATTAACAGCTAAAATTTTTAAAACCTTCTGTTATCAACAGTAAAAGAAGGTTGCAAACAAAGGCTGTGGATAATCCAAAAAGGTGCAAGAAATCAACTGATTTTTATTTATCATCCTTTATAGCTGAAACTAAATATAGGCTTAGCACTGCAATGTTTATCCACAGTATACATATTAGGTGTTAATATCCATTTTTCCCCTATTTTTGCCGTCCAAATTTAATTTAAAAATCTGATGCAAATTATTCAAAACATTCGTGATAAGGGTGCAGCTATTACAGTAACGGTTATAGTGCTCTGCCTTATTGGTTTTATTCTAATGGATTCTAAACAAGGTAACAACCGGTTGTTTGGTTCTAACACACAAAGTTTAGGAAAGGTAAATGGAGAGACCATAGAAATAGGTGAATTCAATAAAAGGATGAACCAGGCTGAGTTACAGGAAGAGCAAAGAACCGGGCAACGTCCTACTGGGATTAAAGTCAATCAACTGAGAGACCAGGTTTGGAACCAGATTATAGCGGAAAGAATATTTTATGCTGAAGCAGATAAACTGGATATTAATTTAACTCCTGCAGAATTATCTTCAATATTATTAAGCAGCGACCCTTCCAACCCGTTTATGCAACAACAAGGCATGACTGACCCAGCTACTGGTCAATTAGATATTACCAAAGCACAAGAAGCATTGCGCAATATTAAAAAACTTAAAGGTGAGCAGAGAGAACAAGTTAACAATGAAGTTATCAATCCTTTAAAACTTTCTTCTGTAGTAGCTAAATATAGCAGCTTATTAACTGCCGGCGCTTATTATCCGAAATGGATGCAGGAAAAAGAAAATGCAGATAGTAAAAATTTTGCAGAGATATCTTACGTAGCTATTCCTTACAGCGAAATTTCTGACAGCACGGTAAAGGTTACTGACGCAGATATTAATGATTATGTAAAAAAGCATAAAGAATTATTTAAGCAGGAAGCAGGAAGAGTAATATCGTATGTAACCTTTAGCCAACTACCAAGCCGTGATGATAGTGCCAAGGCTAGAATGTTGGTTCAGGATATCAAGACCGCTTTTAGTGCAGATACCAATGCAGCCGCATTTGTTGCAAAGAATACTTCTATTATAGATTTCCAGGATGTTTATTTACCTAAGGCAAGAATACAATCGAGCCAAACCGACAGCATTGCTAAATTACCGATTGGTTCTATTTATGGTCCTTATGTAGATGGAGGCGCCTATGTGGTTGCAAAAATGCTAGGTAGCAAACCATTACCCGATAGCGTTAGTGCTCGTCATATATTAATACCAACTATGAACCCTCAAACGGGTGAAGCCATCAACAGCGATTCCTCAGCAAAGAGACTAGCTGATAGTATTTTTAACGCTATTAAAGGTGGGGCAGACTTTGCAGCTTTGGCAGCAAAATATTCTTCTGATGGTAGTAAAGACAAGGGTGGTGACCTTGGTACATTTGAATTTGGTAAAATGGTACCCGAATTTAACGATTTCACTTTTTCAAAACCTGTAGGATCGAGGGAAGTAGTGAAAACACAATTTGGTTATCATGTAATTGAAATTACCAATCAAAAGAATTTTAACCCGGCTTATAAGATTGCTTTTGTTGCCAAAGAAATTACACCCAGCGATTTAACTGTAAATGCTGCCAGCCTCCAGGCAACAAAAGCATCTGCAGTAAAAAATGCTTCAGAGCTATCAAAATTTACAGCAACCAACGGTTTAAGTTTGGTACAAAACCCCACGCCAGTTAAAGAAAATGATTTCAGCGTGGGAAGTTTGCAGGATGCACGTCAACTTGTACGTTGGGCATTCGATGCAAAAAAAGCTGATGTGAGTGAACCTTTTAGCATAGGCGATGATTTTGTAGTAGCCACGGTAGATAAGGTATTGAAAGAGGGAGTGCAAGACGCAGAAACTGCCCGTAGCGGTGCTGAAGTAATCGTTATAAAAGAAAAAAAGGCAGCTATCATCAAAGCTAAATTAGGCGCAAACCCAACACTACAAAGTGCAGCAGCAGCTTACAAAAAACAGATTCAAACAGCAGGAACAGATTCAACGCTTACCTATAATGCACAAATGATAAATGGTATTGGCTTGGAGCCTAAGTTACTAGGCGCAGCTTTTAACAAAGCTTTCCTCACTAAGCCAACTCCTTCTTTTGCAGGTACAAATGCGGTGTATGTAGTTAAGGTAAATAGCATCAAGGCTAAACCTGCCGATACTGCGGAAATGATGGCTCAGCAGGCCACTAGCAGAATCTCTGCCCTGCGCAGCCAAACCAATAATTGGTATGAAGGTTTGAGAAAACAAGCTACTATAAAGGATAACCGCAGTAAGATGTTCTAAAGTTTTCCTTAAAACGATAACCCAAGAGCCGGCTTCCAATCATGGAGCCGGCTTTTTGTTTTAAATTTGCCGGATGAGTGAAACCTTTGTAAACAAAGTGTCCGAAAGCGGGATCATATCCCTAAACCTGGAAGATTATTTTCCGAAGCATGGCATACAGGTTTTTGATATGAAAGACTATTTATTCATGGGCTTGATCTTAAAAGAGAAAGATTTTAGGGAAGCATTGAAAACAGTTGATCTTGGCAGCTACGAAAATAAAATAGTGGCGCTTACGTGCAGTGCCGATGCGATCATTCCTATTTGGGCGTATATGCTTGCAGCAAGCGTTTTGCAACCCGTGGCTTCACAGGTAATTTTTGGGAACGAAGAAGAAGCGGTGAAAGCTACACTCTTAAAAAATATCAGTTTACTTAATGTTTCAGAATTTGCCGATCAAAGAGTGGTGATTAAAGGATGTGGCGAATTGCCTATTACTGAATCTGCCTATATTGAAATTACGAAGATGCTTAGGCCGGTGGCTAAAAGTATTATGTACGGAGAGCCCTGTAGTACGGTACCAGTATATAAGAAGCCTATTGTAAGATCTTAAAATTACAAACGGGATAAACTTAGTTTATCCCGTTGTTGTTATATACTTTACCGGTAAAGCTTAATAGGGCCCACGGTTCCTGCTATTAAAATCTCTGTTACCGCCGCCGCTTCGGTTGCCCCCAGCAGATGGAGGTCCGCTGCGTTCCTCAGCTTCTTTAATAACAAGTGGTTTTTTCCCAAGCGAAATACCATTCATACTTTCCATTGCATCGGTACCTTCTGCCCTGTCAGGCATTTCCACAAAACCAAAAGCACGGCTTTTGCCTGTTTCCCGGTCAATAGCTACTTTGGCAGAAGTTACTGTTCCAAATTTTTCAAATATCTCTTCCAACTCTGCATCATCAAGGTCGTATGGAAGGCCGGCTACAAATAGCTTCATAATAGGGCTGTTTTTTTGTAAATGTATAAAACTTATCTAATCCTCATTACATTGTGTAGAAAATAACTTCGGCACGATATTTTTTATACAACATTTCAAATAAACGTTAAAAGCAATGAACAAATTAGTTAGAGGTTTAATAGCCGGCTATGGCGCTAAAAAATTAGGCGGCGGTTGCCTTAGTACAGTAGTAGTGTTTTTAATTATTTGGTGGGCACTGGGAAGTTGTTAAGCATTTGAAATTTTATACACCCAAAAAAAGCAAAAGCCGGGATATTTTTCCCGGCTTTTCTGCTCTTATACCTTTCCTTAAATTAATAATCGATCACCTTAATCAAGGTTCCTTTGCTTAACTGGGTGTTGAGTTGCATTCCGTTAAGTATAGCCAGCTCCTCTAGTCTCTTTTCTGGCATTTTATAGCTTCGTAAAGCTTGCCCCAGAGTGGTATTTGCAGCAATCGTTTTTATTCTAATCCTTTCGGGTTTTTTAGAAATCTTTGCCTGGTCAGTCAGTTTTCTGAAGCTCTCCATAGTATTGCTGAAATATTGAGTATAATTACCAAATGTATTTGCCGGAGATGCGCCAAGAATAAGGTATATAACTCCCCCGTCATTTATGAGATAAGACAGTGTTCTTACCGGGGCAGCTTGTTGCTGTTGTTGCTGTTGTTGTTGAGGATCAGTTTTTACATCTGCAAGTATAGACAGGGCACTCAAACCATTTACATTTACTTCCCTGCTTTCAATTACCTGCAAATTATTTTGCTGCACATGGGCTTGCCCTGCTTCTTGCAAGGTTTTTCCCGGAGCAAGTGTTAGAAACATCAAAGCCTGTCCATCCTGTGGAGCCATTTGCACCCTTTGGGGAGTATTTTGGTATTTCCATGACTGTGGTACGTTGAACTGGAATTTTAGTTCGGGGTGATAAAAAACATTGTTTTCTACATAGCCTTGACGGGGGTCTTCACCGACGATCAATCCTTCAATTCTTCTTAAATAACTGTCACGATTCACTTGCGGGTTGGTAAGGTTAAGTGTTTTTTTCCACTCTGTGGCTAATTTCGCCACGGCTATATTTCTGTCACCAGGGTTAGGGTGGGTAGATAGAAAATCTGGTAACTCCTGTGCGCCAGATGCAGCACTCTGGCGGGCCAGCGTGTTAAAGAAGCCCGCCATTTGCGAAGCGTCGTAATTTATTTTTGAAGAATATTCAACACCCAACCCATCACTCTCTCTTTCTGCATCCCGGCCAAATTTTAAGAATAGCAAACCGAGTCCCTGTGAAGCCTGCTCTGCAAATTGCCCCAGTTCCGGCTTTATAATAATGCCGGCAATTAAACCTAGTTGCCCAAATAACTGCTTGCTTTGCTGCACCACCGTATGGCGGGCGGTTATGTGGCCTATCTCATGGCCAAGTACCCCGGCAAACTCTGCCTCGTTGTTAAAATGTGCCATGATACCTCTTGTAAAGTATACATAACCCCCCGGTACAGCAAAGGCATTTAATATATCGGAATCTACTACCTTAAATTCATAAGCAAGTTGAGGCCTGTGCGAAATAGCGGCCATGGCCTTTCCCTTTTCGGTAATAAATGCCTGCAAGGCTTTGTCGTCATACAAGCCGTATTGGGCTACTATCTGTGGGTCAGCTTCTTTGCCCATAGCTATTTCCTGTGCTTCACTCATAAGTACAACTTGTCGTTTACCAGTAACAGGGTTGCGGGCACAGGTGGAAAGCAAAAAGGAAAAAGCCAGTAATAAAATATTCGTTGATATCTGTTTCATTTAAACAATTTTTAAGGATGTAAAAAGCTGCACAAAAGTATATATGGAAATGAATTGCAATTTCTGTTCCCTAAAGTACAAGTGGTTAAAAATTATTTAACATGCATTAAAACGACGGGAAAGACGCATCCAGTTTTTTGAGAAAGTTAAGGTTCTTTTTAGCCGCTTTTAAGTGCTTACTACCCTTATTAAACTCCCAATATGGTACTCCATGTTTGGCGTTGAACCGGGCAATATTGTATAACATCCGCCAGTGATGTAAAATAATTCTCCATGCGGTAACCAAAGAGTAATTGTTACCCATTATGTGTTGAATGCCGGCACCGGCGCCGTTAAACTCTAAAATCGAAAAATCTTTGCCTTCCTTCAAAGACTCTATAGAAGCACATTTAATATCGTACCTGCCATAGTAGAATTTTCCGGAGTAATGGCTCCAATCATCCAGCAGTTTTCTTAGATTATCATTAATCTCGCTGTCTATGCCTTCTACAATACCAGCCTGGCTTCTGTTGCTGGTTACAGAAAGTTCAAATATCTCTCCCGTAGAAATAACCTTATCAAGTTGCGCTGCATGCCGGCTCAAAATTTCTTCTTCCTTAAACCGCACATCCTCATTTTGTTTGATTAGCTCTCCCAGGGTGGTGATGCCGTCGCCTACAACAAATGCCGGCTGTTTTTTGAGCAGGCCAGATAAAGTACCTTTTTGCTGATTGGGCATACGGTAATAAAATGCAGCTATTTCTAAAGGATATTCCACAAGGGTCTGTACAATATATTCCCTAGGCATGGCATTGTGGTATAATTTAAATTGCTCGGCGCTGTTAATCTTGCGCACCATAAAACCCATCATGCCCACATTTGGTTTTGCTATAAAGGGGTAGTTAAAACCTGCCGTCAGTACCCGTTCTTCTACGCCAGCAAACAGGGTGCCCGGCTCTACATAAATGGTAGTTGGGTACGACCCTGGCGGCAATTGCTCATACATCTCTTTCTTGCCCTCCCCTTCAAACCCCCCGAAAGTGAGGGTCGGATTACTGGCAGTGAAAAACCATGGTGTACCGGAGCGTAAGCAATACCAAATCCATACTGGTGAAAGGGGGATATATTTGGCATGATGATGCCAAGTTTCCCAGTGGGTAATTTTATGAACTATATCCTTTAATTTCATCGGCAAGCAAAATTAAGGAGGATTTTCTGTGCTTCTGCTGATATTTGTAAGCCAGAGACTAATGATCGATTTTTATTCTTTACTCATACGAAGCAACCGATGAAAAAAATCTTTGTTATACTATTTATAGCGAGCTTGTTTGCCTGCAACAACAAAGAAAGAGAAACATCAAAAGACGAAGACAATCAAGAAAGCTATACAGACAGCTTAACCATTGTGACATTCCTGCCGGGGAGCAACCCCGAATCTAAATTATTTGTATGGAAGGCTTCACCAGATTATACAAAGGAATACAATAAAGATTTTAAACAAGAGATGCTACAGGCAGATAGCCTTATTAAAGGCATTAACGAAATGAATGAGCAGGTTTTGCTGGAGAAGGTAAAAATTAGTGGCGACACCATTTACACCGCAATAAAAGATAGTGAATATCTGGGCAACCAAATGGGTAGCACCGGTGCGGAAATATATGTAGCCGATGTGGTGTTGAATCTCATAGAACTGCCTGGAATTAAATATGTAAATATCCAAATGAAAGAAGGAAGCCACGTGCAGCCCGGTACCTGGAGTAAAATAAGCTTTGAGAAATACAAACCCATCCAATGATATCGTACAATCCCAAAGAGTGGTTCACCTTTATTTTTAGGTTTCATAAAGCAGATACGTTCCGCAAATTAGGCCCCTTGCTTATTGGTATTTGCATCTACAGTGGCATCATTGCACTGCTGGAGCTGGAGTATTGGCAACTGAGCGAAGTGAGTAAGGTTAAGAATATTCCGTTAATGCACAGTTTGCTGGGTTTCGCCATTTCCATGTTGTTGGTGTTTAGAACCAATACTGCCTATGATAGATGGTGGGAAGGTAGAAGGCTCTGGGGCGCCCTCACCAATAACAGCCGAAATTTTGCATTGAAGCTTTCTGCACTTTTACCCAAAGAAGAAAAAGAACATCGTACTTTTTTCAAAAAAATAATTCCGGCTTATGCCCAGGCTTTGCACAACCACCTGCACAAAGAAAAAACGAGACTGGCTTTATTTGAAGACAAAGAGCACGCACACTATTTTAAAAATATAGAAGAAGATAAACATGTGCCCAACCAGCTGGCCCTTTTGATGTACAAGCAGGTACACCAGTTACAAAAAGATGGCCTGCTTCAGCCGGAGCACCTGTATTATTTAAACACAGAACTGCAGGCATTCACAGACATATGTGGCGGCTGCGAAAGAATCAAGAATACGCCCATCCCCTTTTCTTACAGCGTTTTTATTAAAAAATTCATCTTCATATATGTCATGACGCTGCCCTTTGGATATGTGTTTAGCATGGGCTATTATGTAATACCAGTGGTAGCATTTGTATTTTATGTACTGGCCAGTTTGGAGTTGATTGCAGAAGAAATTGAAGATCCTTTTGGCGGCGACGAGAATGATGTACCCACGAGTAAAATAGCTGCCAATATTCACAACAACGTTTGGGACATTCTGTAGGAGGACGTGCAGCGTTAAATATATTACGAAGAATCGTCTCACCACAAGCACTATCTCTGCAAGGGTATTTCTATCTTTGTCGCCATTAATTTTTTTCTATGTTCAATAAGCGTATTAAGATAAAAGCACTGCTGCAAAACGAAGCTACGGGTTACGAAGCCACGGTAATGGGTTGGGTGCGCACTTTTCGCAACAACCAGTTTATAGCCCTCAACGATGGCAGCGCCAATAATAACCTACAAGTAATGGCCGCTCTCGGCCTTCTGGATGAGGCAACGCTAAAGCGCATTACCACCGGCGCCTGTATAAAAGCTGTGGGTACCGTTATCCCATCTTTAGGCAAAGGCCAAAAGGTAGAGTTGCAGGCAAGCTCTATTGAGATTCTCGGCGATAGCGACGCTGAAAAATTTCCGTTGCAACCAAAAAAGCACAGCCTTGAGTTTTTAAGAGAAATTGCCCACCTGCGTTTTCGCACCAATACTTTTGGAGCTATATTTCGGGTAAGACATTCGCTCGCTTTTGCCATACACCAGTTTTACAACGAGCGTGGCTTTGTTTACATGCATACGCCCATCATCACCGGTAGCGATGCCGAGGGTGCCGGCGAAATGTTTCAGGTAACAACCTTACCACTAAATGGAACTGCGCCCAAAAACGAAGACGGCAGCATCAATTTCAAGGAAGACTTTTTTGGTCGCAGTACTAACCTTACCGTGAGCGGACAGTTGGAAGGAGAACTGGCAGCAATGGCCTTCAGCGATATTTATACATTTGGTCCCACATTTAGAGCAGAAAACAGCAACACCACCCGCCACCTGGCCGAGTTCTGGATGATAGAACCCGAAGTGGCTTTTGCCGATTTGGAAGACAACATGAACCTGGCGGAGGATTTTATAAAGTATATCATTGCTTATGCCATGGAGCATAATAAAGAAGACCTAGACTTTTTAGCGCAACGCCTGGCCGAGGAAGAGAAACTGAAGCCACAGTTGGAGCGCAGCGAAATGGGCTTGATGGAAAAGCTTGAGTTTGTAGTGAACAATAATTTTGAACGAATAACTTATACCGAAGCGATTGAAATATTAAGAGAGAGCAATCATAATAAGAAAAAGAAGTTTCAATACTTAATCGATGGTTGGGGTGTAGATCTGCAAAGTGAGCACGAACGCTATTTGGTAGAAAAACATTTTAAGAAACCCGTTATTCTAACTAACTACCCCAAAGACATAAAGTCTTTTTACATGCGGCAAAACGACGATGGCAAAACGGTAGCCGCCATGGATATATTGGCACCAGGTATTGGCGAAATTGTGGGAGGCTCACAGAGAGAAGAGCGTATGGATAAGCTGTTAGAAAGAATGAAAGAGTTGAATATTCCGGCTGAGGAATTGGACTGGTACCTTGATACCAGGCGATTTGGTAGCTGCCCGCACGCAGGCTTTGGACTTGGCTTTGAAAGGTTGGTGTTGTTTGTAACAGGTATGACCAACATAAGGGATGTGATTCCTTTTCCGAGGTTCCCCAAGAGCGCTGCATTTTAAAGAAAGTAAATCGGTTTTTATAAAGCTCCATGTATTTTTTACATGGAGCTTTTTTTGCAAAGAATAAAAGGGGGCGACAATATGCCAAACAACATTTTATGGTGTGGTCACTGAAATTTAGTAAGTGCCGAATATTTTAGGGTTGTTGGAGGCTATGGTAAATACCGATCTGGCAAGGGCATTTCGTTATGGACTATGAACAGATTTGATTTTAAATCAAATCCTCAATATTAAAAATCATCGTTATATTGTTGTAAAAATTAATTATGAAAAAAGTCTTATCAGCAATTACGATCCTTTCCGCATTGTTTCTATTTTCCTGTAATGCAAGGGTGGAAACAAGCAGTGTAGCATCTTTTAACCTCGACTCTGCAAAAACGCAGATAGCCAGTAGTAATGAAAGCTTTGGTAAAGCATGGGCAACAGGCGATAGCAGTTCTTTTGCAAGCCGATACACATCAGACGGCTGTATTAACCCACCCAATATGCCCCGTATGTGTGGTACAGCAGCTATCACAGCTTTTTTTAACGGAGGCTACGCTATGGGCGTAAGAAATGTAAAACTAACAACAGAAGAAGTAACAGGAAGTGCAGAACTGGTGGCAGAAACAGGAAAATACGCTATGCTGGACAGTGCAGGCACTACTTTGGAAAAAGGAAAGTTTATTGTTTTATGGAAAAAAGAAAACGGGGTATGGAAAATGCATAAAGACGTTTGGAACAGTGACGATGCCCCGGTAGCCGCAGTTGCTACAAAATAAATCTCAGTTTAATTATCAAAAAAGCCGCCTTTAATTTGCGGCTTTTTTTTTGTGCCTTCCATTATTGACTAAATTTACTTCTCTCAAACAATTAATATGTCTGCTAAAAAATACCTGGAATATATCCTTAACCCAATGGAGTTGCTTCGTACCCAAAAAGTACTAAACGTAAATCCGACCATTATACCAGAGCGGACCACAGCAGTTACCTCCATCAAAGTTTTTGAATACAATAATGATAAAACAGAAACCTTTACACTTAAAAAAGTACAAGACTGTTTCCCCTTTTTAAAAACGGAATCTAATACCTGGATAAATGTAGACGGCCTTCGCAAAGAAGATGTAGAAAAGCTATGTGAGCATTATGGAATTCACCCACTTATTGTAGAAGATATATTAAGCATTGGCCAAAGACCAAAAACAGACGACATCAACGGACTTCTTTTTTGCCTATTGAATATGCTTTATTTCAACGAAGCCAATTCGTCCGTAGAAACGGAACAAGTCAGTATCATCCTGGGAAGAAATTTTGTAATCAGCTTTCAGGAAGATGCCAGCCGTGATTTGTTTGATCCTGTAAGAGACAAACTGAAAATGTATGGCAGTAAAGTGCGCATGTCCGGATCAGACTTTTTATACTACAGCCTCATAGATATTATTGTAGATAACTATTTCCTGGTGATGGAAAAACTGGGCGACCGGATAGAAATGCTGGAAGAGGAAATCATTCGTCAACCCAATAACAGAAGCTTGGTTAAAATTAACATGCTACGCAAAGAGCTCATTGTTTTAAAAAGAAATGTAAGCCCCGTAAGAGAATTGGTAAACGGAATTTTACGCAGCGAAAGCGATTTGATAGAAGAGCGCACCGAGAAATATTTTAAAGACGTGTACGACCATATTGTGCAGGCACACGACCTTGCAGACAACTACCGGGATATGATGATGAACCTGCAAGACCTTTACCTGAGTAATGTAAATCTAAAGCTAAACGAGGTGATGAAGGTAATGGCTATTGTTACCTGCCTGCTGGCGCCAGCCACAGTTATAGGGGGTATTTTCGGGATGAATTTTGACCGCCTCCCGCTCCTGCACAATGAGTGGGGGTTTTATATTTCTGTAAGCCTAATGCTTATTATCCCTGTGTGGATGATCATTGTATTTAAACGGCGGGGTTGGTTTTAACTATTTGCAAAACTGGAAGAGCCGATTGTTTCTTCAAGTTAGACACCTGAAGGATACCCATACTTCAACGATGTTGAAACCTGACGGTCTGTTACCGGAGCATCAAGCCTATTCAGAAACTAAGTCAAATTAAAATCAAGTCACGTTAAACCTACAATATTTATAAGCAGGGTGAAAAATCTGTTTGACAAAAATGGTGTTCCTGCTTTCAACTTTACACTTCCCCCTTCCCCAAGTATTCTTACTAATTTTTAGCTGAAAAAATACGGTGCATAAGTTCATGTTCTTTTTTAAAATAAAAATGCTACGCACACGTTAGTACAATACCACAGTGAAACCTACCAAATACTGAGCCTTTTAAGGAATATTTTAAAAGGTTTGTAACCACCAGTTTCAGAGCCCCCTAAGCTCAATCAAACCTGTGTCTATGAAAAAACTTTACTTCTTTTATCAATTTTGTGTTTTGTTATGCTTGGTTCCTTTAAAGGGATTTTCTCAAAATTGCAACAATCTTACCGCCACCAGTATAGGCTATGAAAGCCGTTGTGCCGCCACCGGATCTATCAAAATAACTGCAAGCGGCGGTTCGGGTTCCTACAAGTATCGCACGTTTGGCCCGGTAAACACCAACTATACCAGCACAGATTCCATCACAGGTTTAGCAGCAGGTACCTATACGGTGCAGGTGAATGATATTATCAGGAACTGTACTTTCACGATTAACGATGTGATTGTAACCGGCAGTTACCAGGACCCCCGGTTTATATTGACCAAAACAGATGTAACCTGCGACAACGGTAGCAACGGCAGCATAGCCCTCGTCGGCCAGGGGTTTGGAAGGGCACCATTTACCTATACAATTGTGGCTCCTTCGCCCATGGGTGTAGGTACCAGCAACAGCACCGGTAACTTTACCGATTTGGCTGCAGGTAATTATGCCATCCGGCTCACCGATTCTTGTGGCGGTATTCAAACAAGGCAGATCACCTTAAACAATTACACCTGGTCATTGGTGGCCTATCCTTTTTCTAAAACATCTTGTTATGAAGCCACGGGTCATATAAAGGTTACCGACAGCAGGGGTAACAGCAGTATCGTGGGTGGTATACCCGGTTTTATGTATGGAATTGTGAGAGCGCCAGGAGATACTATTTGGTCTTCTAATCCGTATTTTACTTTTGCCCTCACTGCTGGAAATAGCTTTCAGGTGCTGGCCAAAGATACCTGCGGCATCATCAAAACCGGTAATGTAAATGTTTATTTAGCTCCTTCAGTAGGGGCGACAGTACTGCTGACCAACAAAACCTGCAGCAGATTTACTGCCTCGCTTAGAGACATCAGGAACTTTATCAGTGGGCAATTTTGTTTGCTGGATAGCAGTAATAACCAGGTGGCTTGCAATACGACCGGCATTTTTCCCGACTTACTTTATGGCAACTATTGTATTAGCGCCTACGATAGCTGTGCCGACACAACTATCCTTAGATGTTTTCTAGCAACACCGCCACCCATTTCGGTAGGTGCCAACGTTTTAATTAGCCAAAAATCCTGCACCAGCTTTACAGCAACAATAACAGGCCAAACCGGGCTAACCAATCCCGAATATTGCTTATACGACAGCAGCAATACACTTATTTCCTGCGACAGCACCGGAGAGTTTACCAATCTTACCTACGGTAGTTATTGCATCACAATAAAAGATAATTGCAGAGATACAACCCTTATAAGATGTTTTAGTGCATCAAGACCCATTCCTTCTGTGCGGCCCATTACCCCTGCCTATTCAGATTGCCAGAACTTTGGCATTTTAGTGGGTACAGATAGTTTATTTAACGCCCTGTACTGCTTATACGATACAGCAGGTGTGCTTCTTGGATGTAATAGCACCGGCATTTTTGATAGCTTGTTGCTAGGCAGCTATTGTGTAAATGTATACGACTCTTGTTATGACACTACCATCGTGCGCTGTTTTACTGTGGGCATGCCCATTATTACCAATACGATGCAGGTAAACACAAGCAATAAGACTTGTACCTCCTTTGATGCGAGTGTTCGCAGCTCCGGTATTTTCAAACCCAACTACTGCCTGTACAATGCTGCAGACAGTTTATTGGAATGTAACACGACAGGTGTATTTACGGGTTTGTCTTACGGTGCCTATTGTGTAAAATTGCAAAATACCTGCCCTGATACTCTGCTAATACTGTGTTTTAGAGAAGATCCACCTGTGCCTTCTGTAGACGCTAATGTATCTATAACCAGGCCTAATTGCACGGGTTTTACCGCTGAAGTGACGGGCCAAACGAACCTGACCAATCCGGAATATTGTCTGTATGATGCAAGCGATAGCTTAATAGCTTGCAACAGCACTGGCAAATTTGCAGGCATACTGTATGGTTCTTACTGCATCCGGATAACTGACCGTTGTTACGACACAATCATTACCCGTTGTTTTACAAAAAGACAGGCGCCAGTTAGATTAAGTGCCAGCGCCGGTAAATCCTGTTCTTTCAATTTTGCTAAGTTTACCCTGAACTTATCGAATGCTAATTTTCCAGTGAGCATCACCATTTTTGATCCCATGGGCAACCTCTTTTTCAATGGCAGTTTCTCTTCAGGCCCTATTACAATAGATAGTATACCCGGAGTAACTATCGGAGAGTTTTATAAGATTATTGCAGAAGATAAATGCGGCAATAAAGACTCTGCTACAACAAGTGCCATTGCCAGCTATTTCAATTTTTCTACTCAGGTAATTCCGAAATGCCCCGGCGCTTCATGGGCAAACGGATCGGGCAATATTGCTATGACCGTGGATGCAAACCTGGGAAGTACCACTGTAAGAATTATAAAAAAGGATGGGGTGACCTACGGCAGTGCGCTTGTGCCTAATACAGTATCGGCGGGTGTCCATACATTTACAGATATGGGTCCGGGTACTTACATTTTGCGTACCAGCGAAAATACCTGCAACCGCTATGTGTATGATACCGTCACAATTTTGCCTTACGAGTTTCCTAACCTCAACCGTTCGTCTGCCTACCAATGTGATGAAGGAGGGTTTAGTGTGAGTGCTATAGCTGGTAATGGTGTGGGACCATTTACTTACCAGATTATTGGAAGTGTGCCAAGTACACCCAGCATTGTTTCCGGCACACAATCAAGTTCTATTTTTAATATCAATACTGGCGCAACCTATTCGCTCATACGCTTAAGGGCGCTGGATGCCTGCGGCAACGCAACCTTGGGAGATGCGAGCATATTGCCTTTAACGAGTAATGGCATTTCTGCAAGTTCTAATTGCATGTTTTACCCCACCACACTTAGAGTAGATACTATAATCGGTGCAAATTATAAATGGTATCAAAAAGCATCGTTGGCCGCAACGGACAGTTTGTTTGTGGGAAGTACACCGGGCCTTTTTATACCCAACCTTACTCCTTCTGATACGGGTGTGTATGTCTGTTATCTGAATGTAAACGAAGGATGCATAAAGCGTACCTACCAGTTCAGGCTCACAGGCTCTTGTTATATTGTTTTACCTGTAAGCCTGATGGAGTTTAAAGGGAGGCAGAAAGACAGTGTTCACCTGTTAAACTGGAAAACCTCGCAGGAGCAAAACATGCAGGAATATATTGTAGAACGGCAAACAGCCGGTAAGCCTTTTAAAACCATCGGCCGCCTGGCAGCAAGAGGCAGCACGCTGCTGCAACAGTACCAGTTTACTGATGCCGCTCCTGAAGCGGGTCCCAACTATTACCGTTTGCAAATGATTGACAAGGATGGCGCTTTTACCTACAGCAAAGTTGTAGTGTTGAAAAAGAAAGCCGGCAGCTTTGATTATACTGTTTTCCCCAACCCGGCAACTGACCGATTAACTATTCAGCTAGATCAGATTGGAACAAATAGCTATGTTATTAATTTATACAACCTGGCTAACCAACAGGTGCATCAAAAAAGTATAATAGTTGCAGGTAGCCAGCTGGTAGAATTGGCCAAGCCACCGTCGCTGCCGGCCGGCATGTACATTTTGCGTATTACTGGTAATAAAAATAAAGAACAGCTCACGCAGAAAATTATATTCCTGTAAAAAAAGGCTTTGTGAATTGCGTGTTGTTTCAAGAGTTATATGCCAAAGATGCTCCGTCCACAAGGAGCGGAATTTACAGGCAACCGTTGATTATTTGAAAGAAGGCTCCCGTGTCAAAAAGCTTTTATGTGCATAAATTATGGCTGGTGGCCGGATACGCAATCGGCGCTATTGCAAAAAATGATTTTCTTTGCAAGGCAATGGGGTTACATTTTACGTCTCTTAATTCTGGCAGCAATGGCAATTGTTATTATATAGCAAATGATCAGGAAGCTGTGTTGGTAGATACCGGTATTAGTTGTAAAGAAACGGAAAAGCGCATGCTAGCTCTTGGTCTTAATATGGAGAAAGTAAAAGCAATTTTTATTTCGCATGAGCATGGAGATCATATCAAAGGCTTGCCAGCAATAGCGTCTAAGTACAACCTGCCTGTGTTTATTAGTAAGAAAACATACCAAAAATCTGGCTTATCTCTATCGCCTTCATCATTGCAATGGCTTACACCCAATAGTAGTGTGCAGGTAGGCAACCTTGTTATCAATGCATTTACCAAAAAACATGATGCAGAAGATCCCCATAGTTTTACCATCTGTGGCAACGGGTTAACCGTGGGTGTGTTTACAGATATTGGCGCAGCATGCTCTAATGTCACGCAACATTTCAACCGCTGCCATGCAGCCTTTCTGGAATCTAATTACGATGAAGACATGTTGGAGAATGGACGCTATCCTATTTTTTTAAAGAATCGTATTCGTGGTGGTTTGGGGCATTTATCCAACAAGCAGGCGCTTGATATTTTTACCAACCATCGCCCTGGCTTTATGAGCCATTTGTTGCTCTCCCATTTATCTAAAGACAACAACGACCCAGACCTGGTGCAACGGCTTTTTGAAACACATACCACTTCTACCAGAATCATAGTGGCCTCCCGCTATGAGGCTTCGGCATTATACAGTCTTACGGTTGATACCACCGCTCCCCTCAAAGCTTTACCCGCAGCCACAAAAGCTTTTCAAATGAGCTTGTTCAATTAATGATTATCCTTATATTTACGGAGGCTGAAAGTCGCCCCCGCTTATCTACCGTTTCTTACCCTAAACAATTCTGAAACCACTATATGCAGGCAAGTATTTAATTGTTCACATCGTAATATTCGAATCATCCGAATCGTTTTTAATTTATGGCACAAGAAAAACTAAAAAGGAAAGAGTTTTTTAAAAACCTCCTTGGGCAAAAGACTGTTGCAGAAGATGCACCCAATGGACCCGATCCGCTGTTTGACAAATACTCCCGCAAGGTTCTTGGTAACAGGCGTTACAGCAGCGAGGTGGCCATACCCTCCACAGAAGAACAACAAACAGAAAGGGTGGGAAATATCACCAGCGGGCTGGCTCCTTATTCCGGTCCCTGGACGCAATGGGAGGTTGTTCATTTATTAAAAAGAACAGGGTTTGGGGTTAAAAAAACAGATTTAGAAAATCTTCAGCTCACGGGCTGCTCCCTGGCGGTAGATCACCTCTTGAATATTAGTTCGCCAACAATTCCTTCTGCAACCCCCTTAAATTATTACCAGACTTCTGTTGTAGACAGCGGTGGTATTCCACTCGGTGATAGCTGGACGTCTAATAATTTATCATATGCCAGCGGTAGTGATGATGGCAGGATAGATTTTTTCCGGGAGAATAGCTTAATCTGCTGGAGTTGGGGGTTATGCATTGATGATGCCAGTACTATCCGGGAAAAAATGCAGCAGTTTTGGTATCACTTTATACCGGTCAATTTTGATGATATCCGCAACCAGCAAGCCAACTCAGCAACCATGTGCCATGATTATATGGCTTTATTGCGTACCAATGCCTTGGGCAATTTTAAATCGCTGATTAAAGCCATTACCAAAATGCCGGCTATGCTGGTTTACCTGGGCAATCAATATAGTACTGCTACTGTGCCCAACGAAAATTATGCACGTGAATTGATGGAGTTATTTACCATGGGCAAAGTGCCGGTGCAAAATTATACCGAAGCTGATATTGTTGCGGCTTCCAAAGTGCTTTCGGGCTGGAGGCTGCAGTCCTTTACTACAGCATACCCACTTGTGGCAGGTTTCAATGCCACATTTCACAATCAAACGAGTAAAGTATTTTCATCCTTTTTTGGCAATACAACTATTGCCAACCGTTCGGGAGCGTTGGGTGCCGAAGAATTGGATACATTCTTTGATATGCTTTTTACGCAACAACAAGATACCATTGCAAAATATGTGTGCAGGAGGCTGTATCGTTTCTTCGTATATTATGATATCGATGCTAATATTGAGGCCAATGTAATTGCACCGCTTGCTACTATCTTTATTAACAACAACTGGCAAATACGACCCGTTATAGCTACCTTACTAAAAAGCGAACACTTTTTTGACCCGGCCAACAGGGGGGTAATGATAAAAAGCCCGGTAGATTTTATTGCCGGAACCTTACGCACCCTAAAAATAAATACAACATCTCCTGCCGGAGCTAACCAGCTTTTAAACCAATACCAGGTGTGGAATTATTTTAATAATTATGCTAATAATAACCTGGAACAAGGATTGGGA
>JBKJKD010000059.1:0-9821 GCA_046597635.1 Ferruginibacter sp.
ATGATGCGCAACAGGGTAGATTTTCCTTTTCCGTTGGCTCCAATCAAAGCGATCTTATCGCCACGTTCAATTTCGGCGCCAGTATTTTCTACAATCTCTACGTCTTTAAATCTTTTGCTGATATTTTTGAGCGTTACGATAGTTCTGCCCGGTTGCTTTTCTACAGAAAAATTTATTTTCATGTTCGGGCGCTCAATCTCCACATCCTCTATACGGTCTAGTTTTTCCAGGCGCTTCACAATACTCTGTGCTGCTGCGGCCTTGCTGGCTTTGGCTTTAAAGCGTTCTACAAATCTTTCGTTTTGCCGGATGTAATCCTGTTGGTTGTCGAAGGCTTTTTTCTGCATATCAACCCTGATCTCTTTCTCCTGCTCATAGTAAGAATAATTACCCGTGTAGAAATGCAGTTTTTGCTGGTAGAGTTCCACCACTTTGGTAACCATCCTGTCTAAAAAGAAACGATCATGCGAAACGATCACCACAGCACCAGGGTAGTGCAATAAATATTTTTCCAACCATTCAATACTTGGTAAATCCAAATGGTTCGTCGGTTCATCCATCAGCAATACATCCGGATGCTGCAAAATCATTTTTGCGAGGAGCACCCGCATGCGCCATCCACCACTAAAGTTTTTGTAAGGTTTGTGTATTTCGTCATTGCTAAAACCAAGGCCTTGTAATATTTCTTCTGTTCTGTGATGGATGCTGTAACCATCCAGCACATCCATTTCGTGCAGGAGCTCAGCATAGTCATTGGCAAGGTCTTCGTCGCCGGTTTTCTCCAGTTCTTTACCCACTATTTCCAATTCTTTTTCCAGTTCTTTGATTCTTTCAAAAGCACCCAATGCTACTTCCAGGATAGAATCTTCAGTGTCGAAGCCCAGCAAATCCTGATGCAGAAAGCCGATGGTAGTTTCTTTTCCTTTTTCCACCGTGCCCTTTGCCGGCGTATATTGTCCTGTCAATACTTTCAACAGGGTTGATTTTCCGGTTCCGTTGTATCCAATTAATCCTATCCGTTCATTTGGTTGAATATGCCAGGTAGCATCTTCCACAATCGTTCTTGCCCCAAACTCAAAAGTCACGTTCTGTAATCCTAATAACATCTTTACTATTTTATTTTAATATGTTTTGTGCAAATCTAACTTAAACGCAAAACTATTGGGAGGGTTTGTTGTTATATTTTAATTTTTAGGCACTTACGATGTTCACCGAAGGGCCATTCTTTTACGGGCGGTAACCGCTTATCAAATGCAAAGCAGGTGCAGGTGATTCAAAAATTGGAAAGACTTAACTTCGCCCAAAATCAACCATATGAAGAAAATTATTGCATTCGTTGTGTTCCTGCTTGCTGGTTTTAGTATTTACTGGTTTGTGTTGCGTACCAAAGATTCAAAACCCAAAGAAGCTAAACAAGCCGCTGTGGTTGTGAAGAAGCATTCTGAAGCCTTCAACACTTCGGTGGACAACATGATGAACGCATATTTTAAAATGAAGGATGCTTTTGTAGAAGGGGATACGGCCATGGCAAAACAACATGCAAGTCTTTTCATCAATTTATTAGATAGCATTCCTATTGCCGAGCTCGACAAAGATTCCTCTGTGATCTCCGCCACTGCAAAAGCAAACATCGAAGACATAAAAGCAAATGCCAGTTCTCTGTTACAACAAACTGATATAACAGAAATGAGGCTGGATTTCAGGACCGTTTCTGATATGCTCTATCCTGGCTTTTTTAAAGTGATTAATTACGAAGGTCCTTCCCTGTACCTGCAGAATTGCCCCATGGCTTTTGATAACGATAAGGACGCTAACTGGGTGAGCAATAGCAATGAAATTGTAAATCCTTACCTGGGTAAGAAGCACCCAAAATACAAAGCTACCATGCTCCATTGCGGAGAAGTTAAAGACAGTTTGTAAAGTAAAAATTTGGCCGGCTGGCTGTTTATGAAAAAATCCGTTCTCTTATTTTTTTTATTGTTTGTGTGCAGTGTATTGTGGGCCCAACAAAAATTTACGCTTAGTGGATACATTAAAGATGCATCCAGCGGGGAAACGCTAATAGGTGCATCTGCGGCTCTTAATGGTAAAACAAAAGGTATCAATAGCAACCAGTATGGTTTTTATTCTATTACACTGCCAGCAGGACAATATATTTTAACCGCTTCGTTTGTAGGCTATCTATCGCAGCAATTACAAATCAACCTCGACAAAGACAGTGTCATAAATTTTTCGCTGCTATCTGCCGCTAATCTTAGCGAAGAAGTAATTGTTACAGCCCGCCGAAGAGAGAGCAATATTAAGAACGCACAAATGGGCAAAGTTAATCTGCCAATTGAGCAAATCAAATCTATACCAGCATTTTTGGGTGAAGTTGACTTACTTAAAGTTGTGCAGTTGCTGCCCGGCATTCGCAATGCAGGAGAGGGTAGTGCTGGTATCTATGTGAGAGGTGGCGGTCCGGATCAAAACCTCATCATGTTGGATGATGCCGTGGTGTACAACACCGGTCATTTGTTTGGCTTTTTCTCGATATTTAATTCTGACGCAATAAAAAATGTCACGCTCATAAAGGGTGGAATGCCCGCCCAGTATGGCGGAAGGCTCAGCAGCGTGTTGGATATATCTATGAAGGAAGGGAACAATCAGGAGTATCAAATGGAAGGTGGTATTGGCCTCATAGCTTCCAGATTTTCTGTGCAGGGTCCCTTAAAAAAAGACAAAGCTTCTTTTATTGTTTCGGCCAGGCGAACATATGTTGATGCCATAGCAAAGCCTTTTATTAAAAAGAGTAGCCAGTTTTACGGCTCGGGTTATTATTTCTATGACCTCAATGCAAAACTCAATTACAAATTCAGTGAAAAGGATCGAGTTTACTTAAGCGGATATTTTGGTCGTGATGTGTTTGATTTTGTGAATGGCAGGCAAAGCCTGGATGTGAATATTCCCTGGGGCAATGCAACCGGCACCCTGCGCTGGAACCATGTTTTCAATAATAAATTGTTTGCCAATACAACGGCTGTTTACAACGACTACAATTTTTCTTTCAGTGCTGCGCAAGATAATTTTGCGGTAAAGCTTGCCAGTGGTATCAGAGATGTGAGCCTCAAACAAGATTTTGATTATTACCCAAGCGCCCGCCATAAAATCAAGTTTGGTTACAACTACACCTATCATCGCTTTACTCCTTCGGTGGTAAGCGGCCGGCAAGATTCGGTGGCTTTCAACCCCTTGAATGCCCAGGTAAAATTTGCCCATGAAGCAGGGCTCTACCTGCAAGACGACTGGGAGATCAACGATAAATGGAACATCAACGCAGGCATCAGGTACAGCGGCTTTCAGCAAATAGGTGCCTACAAAATTTATAAGGAAGATGCAGGTGGAAACCGGACCGATAGCACCGTTTTTAAGAAAGGACAGAATGTAAAGACTTATGGCGGGTTGGAGCCGCGGCTCACCGTACGGTACAGCATAAACGATGCAACTTCTTTGAAAGCATCGGTAACCCGCAATTTGCAATATATTCATCTGGTTAGCAATGCAGGCACCACATTACCTACAGACCTTTGGGTGCCCAGTACTTATAAGGTGAGGCCACAAACAAGCTGGTTGTATGCTGCAGGGCTTTTTAAAAATTTTAAGAACAACAGTTTTGAAACATCCGTGGAAGTGTACTTCAAGGATATGCAGAATCAAATTGAATATCGGGAAGGCTACACCCCCAATACCATTGCCGACACAGAAGATGATTTTGTGTTTGGTAAAGGCTGGAGCTATGGCTCGGAACTTTTTGTAAATAAGGTAAAAGGGAGACTTACCGGCTGGGTGGGATACACTTTGAGTTGGACATGGCGAAAATTTAATGATCTCAATTTTGGAGAAAAATATCCTGCCAAGTATGACCGCAGGCACGATATGAGTGTTGTGGCCATGTACAAGCTCAGCGGCCGCTGGAAACTTGCTGGTACCTTCGTGTATGGCACCGGCAATGCCGCTACATTACCTCAACGCTTTTATATTGTTGGCGGTGTGCTAACGCAAGAGTATAGCCGCATTAACCAGTATCGGTTACCCGCTTACCATCGGGTTGATTTTAGTGCCATTTTGCAGGGTAAGCGAAACGATCGGAGAAAATTAAAAACGGAATGGGTTTTTAGTGTGTACAATGCTTACAGCAGAAAGAATCCTTACTTTATTTATTTTGACCAGGCCGGATCGCCGCTGGATGGAACCCTGCAGGTGCAGGCAAAGCAGGTATCTATATTTCCAATTATACCCGCTGTAACCTGGAATTTTAAATTTTAGAAAATTATGAATGATGCCGGTTCGTCACTCAAAGTCTTACATCCTTCAAGCATTGGTTAATAAAATTATACACATAAACGGATATATGTTAACGTGTGGCATGCATTTTGGCAATCATACGCTTTCTTAGCAGATGCAACAGATGGGTGCAATTAAAACAAAATTCAATATTATCAGAAAATTTGCAATGATGAAATTAACTTTATGCAGTACAGTGCTTTGTCTTTTTCTAAGCCTTCAAAAAGCAGAGAGCCAGGTACAAACAGCCAGGCCAAACGTATCAATGACCGCAAGTACCAATGGGTTTTATGAATATTTGCCTCAGGGTTATGATCCACAAACTCCAGAAAAATATCCGTTGCTAATATTTATTCATGGGCTTGGAGAACTTGGAAATGGCAACACCCAGTTAAGTGGGGTGCTTACAAATGGCACTCCAAAACAGATAAGGGACGGTATTTTTCCAAATTCATTTACTGTAAACGGCCAAACCCACAAGTTTATAGTGATCTCGCCACAGTTTAAAGAGTGGCCAAATTCTCAGGAGTTGGACAATGTGATCAGTTATTTGGTGAGTTCTTATAAAGTTAATATTAATAGGATCTATCTTACCGGACTCAGCATGGGCGGGGGAGTAATATGGGAATACTGCGGAAACAATGCAAATTTTGCCAATCGTATTACTGCTATTGTTCCTATTTGTGGAGCTTCCTACCCTGACTACTGGAGGGGAAGAACCATAGCTGCTGGCAATATCGCAGTTTGGGCTACACATAATTCAGGAGATGGTACTGCGCCAGTGTCTTATACCGATGGATATGTGACCAATATAAACTCCTCTCCTTTACCCCTATCACCACAGGCTACACCGCTTGCAAAAAAAACAATCTTCAACGTTGTCGGCCACGATGCATGGACCGCAACATATAATTTAAACTTTAGAGAAGATGGGAAAAACGTTTATGAGTGGATGCTGCAGTTTCAAAAAAATCTTAATATTCTTCCCGTAACAGGGTTAGAATTTAATGCGGCCAAGCAAAATAACAATGCAGTGCTAAACTGGAAAACTTTTACGGAAACAAATAATACTGGTTTTCAAATTGAGCGTAGTATGGATGCAATGAATTATGATTCTATTGGATTTGTGGCGGGCCGCGGAGTCAATGGAAACGGCGCTATGTATAGCTTTTCCGATAAGAGTCCTTTAAATGGCATCAGCTACTACAGGCTTAAACTTAAGGATATTTCCGGCGGCTACACATTCAGTACCGTAAAGTCGCTTGAGTTTACTAAGCTCCCTTCCATCACTGTATACCCGAACCCTGTTCAAAACGTACTGTACCTTAAAAGCACAATCTTGTTAGGTAATGCTTCGGTTCAAATTTACGATGCCTCGGGCAAACTGATAAAATCAACGGTTCTAACTGGAACAGGAATTTTGCAGGTACCTGTTGAAAACTTAGCAAGAGGTATTTATTACGCAAATATTATGGGAGGCTCTTTTCAACAGCATGTAAGATTCATCAAGAATTAGTTTTATAATCAAATTATCTAGAGCAATAAAAAACCAGGCAATTATGCCTGGTTTTTTATTGAGCAGTATGTTACTCATAGTAATAATTATTTGAGAGAATATCTAACTATTTCTTTTTCACAAACTTAATGGTTCCATTCTTTTGTAAATCAGAGGTGATGCGCACCTCATAGCGTTTGCCGCCATCTGTTACCACCATCAATGCAGTGTTTGGAGGAATGGTGCCAAGATTCTCTGCATACATCACTAACTCGTTTTCCTCCTCCAACTCCTCTATGGGTAGGCGAATCGTTATTGGAGCAGTCGTCAGTTTTTTCCTGGAAAGCAATAATTTTCCGTTTAAGAAAAGAGAAATACTATCTCCATCAATCTCACCGTTGTCGTATAAATCTATCTTTACGCTGTTGCTCTCTACTTCAATTGTTTTTAGGATGCTTGTATTTCGTTTTTCGTACCTAAGGCCGGGAGCCAGCATAGTTTTGGGCTTTATTGTTACCAGGGCTTCATCTTTGTAATCCTTCTGTTTCAAAAAAGTATCTCCTTTAGGCAATGTAGTTGTGGCAGGGTTTGTTTTTGGTTTGGGTAAAGTCGTTTTGGCAATGGGAGCCACAGCAGGTTTTTGATTTTTATCTGCAAGGTTGGGCAACGTTTTGGTTCCTGCTTTTGCCAGCGAATTATTTTTAAGCGCCGGATTTTTAAAGCCAGGGTAAGATTTGGTTAGGGAACGCCTGCTCAGTGTGGTAACTCCATATCCACAATTCCCTTTTTGATTGGGCGCAGGAATCCAATCTCCTTCCAGTGTTTCATCGCCACCAGTGGCTTTAAAAAAACTGAGTCTATGTATCTGGAAACAGTTGTTCACTTCTGCTGGCACATTCGTTTTTGTGCGTTCTACTTCTGTAACCTCTACATATTTTTTCTTTTTGTCTACCACTCCGCTAAGTCTGCAAATGGTATAATACCTTTTTCCGCCTTCGGAAAAATAAGTGTAGGAAAAGCCACTAACTCTGGTTCCCTTTGTTTCGAGGTCTAGCACGTACTCACATTTATCGCCGCCCCATCCCATATATTTAGTGCTTTTATCAACAAAGTCGCCTTTCCATTGCCCATTAAAATCCTGGGCCAAAACAGTTGTGCAAGAAAAAACAGCCAGTGCAAGAAGTAAAAATCGATTCATGTGGAAAACGAGTTTAGGGAAAAGCAAAATTATAGGTAATTCCATGCTTTAATGTTCATTTAACCTGTTCGTTAGCTAAGGATTAGTTAATTTTGCAACTCTTATAAAGATAGAATAACACACACATGATAAAAATTACATTACCTGATGGCTCGGTGAGAGATTACCTTGAAGGTACAACGTCGCTCGAAATTGCAAAATCTATCAGTGAAGGGCTGGCCAGGAAGGTGTTGGCGGCCAATATTGACAACGAAGTATGGGATGCCACAAGGCCCATCGAAAAAGATGCCTCTCTGCAATTGCTTACTTGGGAAAATGAGGCTGCTAAATCAACATTCTGGCATTCCTCAGCACACTTAATGGCTGAAGCGGTGGAAGTTACTTTCCCGGGTGTAAAATTTTGGGTTGGGCCTGCAATTGAAAAAGGTTTTTACTACGATATGGATCTTGGCGAACAAAAGATAACCGAAGATGACTTGCAGATATTGGAAAAAAAGATGAATGAACTGGCAAAACAGAACAACGGCTTTGTGAGAAAAGGCATTTCAAAATCGGAAGCCTTGGAATATTTTACCAGTAAAGGAGATGAATACAAATTAGACCTTTTACAAAACTTAACCGATGGCGAAATTACTTTTTATACCCAGGGTCAATTCACAGATTTGTGCCGGGGGCCGCATATCCCCCATACAGGATTTATAAAAGCCATCAAACTTACCAGTGTGGCAGGTGCTTATTGGAAAGGGGATGAAAAAAACAAACAGCTTACCCGTGTGTATGGCATCACTTTCCCTGCGCAAAAAGAACTGGACGAATACCTTGCAATGCTGGAGGAAGCTAAAAAAAGGGATCATAGAAAATTAGGTAAGGAGATGGGTATTTTTACTATGGATGACGATGTAGGTCCCGGCCTGCCGTTATGGATGCCCAACGGAACCATCATAATTGAGGAGCTGGAAAAGCTTGCGAAAGAAACAGAAAATGCCGGTGGATATAAAAGGGTAGTTACGCCCCATATTGCCAAAGAGAGTATGTACCTCACCAGTGGTCATCTTCCTTATTATGCAGACAGTATGTTTCCGCCGATGGAACTAGATGGTACCAAATACTATTTGAGAGCAATGAACTGCCCTCACCACCATAAAATATTTGATGCCGAACAAAAAAGCTATAAGGACCTGCCATACCGCATTGCAGAGTACGGTACTTGTTACCGTTACGAGCAAAGCGGGGAATTGTTTGGTCTCATGCGGGTGCGTTGCCTGCACATGAATGATGCGCATATTTATTGTACCAAAGAACAATTTGCAGAGGAATTTAAGGCTGTAAATGCTATGTATATCAAGTATTTTAAAATATTTGGTGTAGATAAATACCGTATGCGTTTATCGCTTCATGATCCGGAGAAACTGGGACAGAAATATGTGAATGAACCCGAATTGTGGCTGGAAACAGAAGAATTGGTTAGGCAAGTACTCATAGAAACCGGGGTTCCTTATGTAGAAGTAAAAGGAGAAGGTGCATTTTATGGTCCTAAGATAGATGTGCAGATTTGGAGTGCCATTGGGCGAGAGTTTACGCTTGCAACCAATCAGGTAGATTTTGCCCAGGGCCGGAGTTTCAAATTAAGCTTCACTAATAAGGACAATGCACCAGAAGTTCCCTTGATCATTCACAGGGCGCCATTGGGTACCCACGAAAGATTTATAGGTTTCTTGCTGGAACACTATGCTGGCAAGTTCCCGGCATGGTTGGCACCGTTGCAGGTTAAGATCTTACCGATCAGCGATAAATTCATGGATTACGCAAATACTATTTTGAAAACGCTGAAAAATGCAGATATTCGTGCAGAGGTAGATGATAGAAACGAAAAGATCGGCAAGAAAATCAGGGACACAGAATTAGCAAGGGTTCCCTATATGCTGGTGATAGGAGAAAAAGAAATGAATGAAGGTAATGTTGCTGTGCGCCGCCAAGGCAAAGGCGATATCGGCATTAAAAGTTTAGAACAATTTATCGAAGAACTGGTTTTAGAAATTAAAGAGAGAACAGATTCTGGTGCGGAAAAAACGCCGGCTTAAAATAAAGGCTTGATTTTTGAAACGCATCTAAGCATAAAATTGCGGCCTGCATGTTGCCCATGCAAAGTTTGCAAAACAACAACAATATTATAAATCAAAAAAAGTAAATGGCATTTCCACCCAGACAACCGAGGGGAACATTTAACCCTCGTTTTAAAAAAGAACAACAACAAGAGCACCGTACCAACCACATGATAAAAGTGCCGGAGGTACGATTGGTAGGCGAAAACCTTGAACCGGGAATATTCTCCACGCAGGATGCACAAAAGCTGGCGCAGAGTCAGGGTCTAGACCTGGTAGAAATTTCTCCGGGAGCTACACCGCCGGTGTGTAGGATCATAGATTACAACAAATTTTTGTACGAAGAGAAGAAGAAGAAAAAGGAAATGAAGGCGAAAGCCAAAACGAGTGAGGTTAAAGAAATTCGTTTTACGCCTAATACCGACGATCATGACTTTGACTTTAAAGTAAAACATGCTGAAAAATTTTTGAAAGAGGGCGATAAGGTGAAGGCCCACGTGCAGTTTAAAGGAAGAGCAATTATGTTTAAAGAAAGAGGAGAGTTGCTTTTATTAAAATTTGCCGATAGTCTCAAAGACGTAGGCGCACTGGAAGGGATGCCTAAAATGGAAGGAAAAAGGATGCTGGTAATGTTTGCTCCCAGAACGCAGAAGCCAAAGAAAGGCTCTGAATTAGGACGCTTAATTAAAGAGGATAAAGAGCC
>JBKJKD010000204.1:0-3763 GCA_046597635.1 Ferruginibacter sp.
CAGCGTGGAAGATAGCACCAGCCCTGGCCACAGGAAATACCGTGGTACTAAAGCCTGCAGAAACAACCCCACTCACGGCTTTGAAGCTGGCAGAAATTATACAGGAAGCAGATCTTCCTCCAGGCGTAGTAAATATCATCACCGGTGCCGGTGCTACCGGTGCTGCGTTGGTGAACCATCCTGATGTCAATAAAATTGCCTTCACCGGTTCTACCAATGTGGGCAAAATTATTCAGCGGGCTATTGCCGGTACTGGCAAAAGAGCCACACTGGAATTGGGGGGAAAAGCGGCCAATATCATTTTTGATGATGCACCAATTGATCAAGCTGTAGAAGGTGTTATTAACGGAATATTTTTTAACCAGGGCCATGTTTGCTGCGCCGGCAGCAGGTTGTATGTGCAGGAGTCGGTGGCCAAAGAAGTGATAAGGAAATTAAAAGATCGTTGGGAAACATTGATTGTTGGCGATCCGCTGGATAAGAATACAGATATAGGGGCCATCAATTCAAAAGAACAATTAAACATCATCAATAAATATTTAAAAATAGGGGTGAGTGAAGGTGCAGAAATGTACCAGAGCAGTGCTTCAATTCCGTCAAAAGGATTTTTCTGCCGGCCCACTATTTTTACCAATGTGGCACAATCAAATCGTATTTCGCAGGAAGAAATTTTTGGCCCGGTCCTCACCATTCAAACATTTAGAACAGATGATGAAGTGATTGAAAAAGCCAATAACACTCCCTACGGTCTTTCCGCAGGAGTGTGGACAGATAAGGGTTCTAAGATATTTAACCTTACTACAAAACTACGTGCAGGCGTTATTTGGGCGAATACTTATAATCAATTTGATCCTACATCTCCTTTTGGTGGATATAAGGAAAGTGGATATGGAAGAGAGGGCGGTTTGCATGGGTTGTATCCTTACGTAAGGTTGGTTTAGGCGTTTAGAGGTTAAACGTTTAAGGGTTTAACGTTTAACGTTTGGGAGTGTTTAAAGGAGAAATTTCATTTGCTATTTGGAAAGACAATACCAGAATGATTTCGTTTTAAATATTTTACAACATGGCAACGATTAAGACTTTTGAAGAGTTGGATGCATGGAAAGTGAGCAGGGAGTTGTGTAACAAAATCGGAGCATTGATTGATGAGGGGTGTTTTAGAAAAAACTTTAGATTAATTCATCAGATAGAAGGTTCATCGGGTTCTATAATGGATAATATCGCAGAGGGATTTGAAAGGGGGACAAGATTAGAATTCATTCAATTCTTAGGATATTCAAAAGGTTCATGTGGGGAGTTTCGATCTCAATTGTATAGAGCCTTTAATAGAAAATATATTACCAAAGAACAGTTTGAAGAACATTGCTCACTGGCGGTTAGAATTAGTGCGATGTTGCAAAAGTTCATTTCCTATTTGCAGAAATCGGAAATACAAGGTGAAAGAAAAAAAGGTAATACTCGAAATAGTACTTGAATTTGGCGATTTGAGAGCTAACGTTAAACGTTAAACCTTTAAACGTCTCATAAATTTTTAAATATAAAAAATGGCAACCAGACTTGAAGTTTTGAAAACCTACAAAATCTACATCGGCGGAAAATTCCCACGCACAGAATCGGGTAGGTACTATGTGGCAGAAAATGCGAAGAAAGAAAAGCTGGCAAATGTTTGCCTCAGTTCGAGAAAGGATTTCAGGGAAGCTGTAGTAGCCGCCAGGTCTGCATTTGGGGATTGGGGCAGCAGGGCCGCATTTAACCCGAGACAAATTTTGTATCGCATTGCAGAAATGCTCGAAGGCAGAAAAGCTCAGTTTGTGGATGAACTGCAGCAACAGTCTTTGAGTAATGCAGCAGCAGTAAAGGAAGTAGAAACTTCCATAGACAGGCTGATTTATTATGCAGGCTGGTGCGATAAATTTCAACAATTGTACAGTGCTGTAAATCCGGTAGCATCCTCGCATTTTAATTTTTCGGTACCGGAGCCCACCGGCGTGGTATCTGTTATTGCACCGCAAAATAGCTCATTACTGGGCCTTGTATCCGTTATTGCTCCTATAATTGCAGGAGGAAATACCTGTATCGTTTTAGGATCATATGCGAAACCACTTTGCCTGGTAACATTCGCAGAAGTGCTCAATTCTTCCGACGTGCCGGGCGGTGTGGTAAATATGTTGACCGGTAAACCAGATGAACTTGCTCCTTACTTTGCCGATCATATGGATGTAAACGCCATTGTGTGTTGCGAAAAAGATGTGGCTATGCAAAAAATGATTCAGGAAAAAGCATCTTTAAATATGAAAAGAGTAGTGATGTATGACGATGTTAACTGGCCATCTGATGCCGGACAATCGCCTTACTTTATTATGGACACACAGGAAATAAAAACTACCTGGCATCCCATTGAAAATATTGGAGGAGCGAAGGCGGGGTATTGAAAAGTCAAAAGTGTAAAGCAAAAAGTAAAAGGCGAAAGGTCAATGGTTGAGTGATTTGCGATGTAGCAGTGCTGATTGAATTGCTTCGCCCTTCAGGGCGGGGGGATATGAAATAAAATAGCTACCGGGCTTTAGCCCATAGAATAGTAAGTCAAAAAAAGTTAAGTATTTTTAAGTTACAATTACCGCTGTGGTCAGAAATCAAAAATCCTACATCCTACATCAAAAATGAATGCTAACATCTCTTCAAAAATAGCCCTCACTCTCACATCGAGAACTGCAACCCTGGCGCAGGTAGAGGAGCTTTGCATAGCAGCTATTGCCAATAATTCTCACAGTGTTTGTGTACCGCCCCTTTTTGTAAAAAAAGCGAAAGTGCTGCTGGCTGATTCACAGGTAAGGGTGAGTACCGTCATTGGATTTCCCTTTGGCTATAATGCCATCGAGGCTAAACTGGCAGAAATAGTACTGGCTATGGTTGATGGTGCAGACGAGTTGGATATGGTGGTGAACCTGACGGCATTAAGCAACGGTGATTGGCAATACCTGGCCCGGGAACTGAGCAGCATTTTGCCCGTAGTTCAAAAACAGCAAATTAGTTTGACAGTTGTTATAGAAAGCAATTTAATATTGGAGGAAGATCTTATCAAATGCTGCGATCTTTACGGGGCAGCAGGTGTGCAGCATTGTTCCCTTTCCACCGGTGTAGAAAAAAGTTTGCCCAGCCTGGAAAATGTGGCGCTTGTGCGGAGGCATCTGGCAGACTCCCTGGGCGTAAAGGTTACGGGTAATTTTGCGGATGAGGTAGAAAGGAAATTATACGCAGCCGCCGGCGCCGGCTATTTAGGCGTACACTACCTCGTTAAATAATTGTTGACAAAAACGCTGGAATGGTTTTTGAACAAACAGAACCTTAAATTGCAGGATGAAAACAACGGTACTATTTTTCCTTATCACGCTCGCTAATTTTTCTCTTAAAGCGCAGTTGCTGCCTACAGATACCATGCAGTATGCCAAAGTGATCATTAAAAAAGACAGGCGTATCGACATTCTAGGTGAAAAAATGTACGCTTACAATGCCGGGCTGGCAAAAGATATTCGATCGGCGATGGGCTATCGGCTGATGGTACTCAGTAGCAACGACAGGAATCTTGCCATGAAATTGCGTTCATCATTGTTACAAAGATACCCCGAACATAAAGTTTACATGGTGTATCAAAATCCGTTTATCAAACTTAAAATGGCCAATTTTTTAGAAAAAGGGGAGCCCAAAAATTTTAGAAAGCAGCTGGTTGGGCAGGGTGTCGTGCCCGGTAATATTTATCTACTTT
>JBKJKD010000229.1:0-16590 GCA_046597635.1 Ferruginibacter sp.
CAGAGCAGGATCTGCAATTGATAGACAAAGAAAAAGGCAGCCTTCAAAAACTACTAAAAGAAAATGAGCAGCTGAAAAAAGAAATGCTGGCGCTCATTAACAAGGAAAAACATCAGCAGGAAGTAGAGAAATTAAAACTCCAGAACCAGGTGTCTGAAGAAAAGCTGGTCTACCTGCGGGATATGGAGCGGCGCTTAAAAGCCATGGTGATTGAATGGCGCCGGGCTGATGACAAAGATGCCGTAGTGAAAATGATACATGCACTTTTGTTTAACCAGAAAGAAAAAATGCAGGTAGATAAACGCAGAAAAAAAATCAACGAAAAATTTGAAGAAGTAGGTGGCGAATTAAAAATAGGCGATAAGGTAATCATGAAAAACAACCGCACCATAGGTATAGTAAAAGAAATTAGGGGAAAAAAAGCCGTCCTGCAAGTAGGAGCTATACCTATAACGGTGGAGCTGCAAGATTTGGTGGTGGTGGTAGATAAGCCGGGGGAGTAGGCAGATAATTGAGAGTTGAAAATGAAAGTGTAGAAGAGAGAGAGAAACCTGAGAAGTGAAATCTTTGAAGTGTTTTTTTACACCAGCAACTGTTATCATAAAAGCGCAAAAAGACCTGGTTGCTCAGAATACTTTTTGTTGACCAGGTCAATTACAATCTACAAATACATAGATAACTATGCACCTGCTAAAAACTCACAAGCCAACGAGCTTTCGCCATTCACCATTGACCACTGACTTTCACCTTTCACCTTTGACCTTTCACCGTTGACCTCACCTTGGACCCTATCCCTCCTTGGGGTAGACGATCTGGCTTTGAGCTTTCGCCTTTTTTTCGCCTCTTTTCACCGGCCTTTTTAGTAGCCCAGAATTCATGATATATTTGGAGTCGTTGCCGTAAATAAAAAGGCAGGAGCCATTTTTTATTTTGTCGATGATAGGTTTGTACAAAGCCGGCGAGAGCGCCGGGCAGCCAAGGCTACGGCCAATATAGCCCTGGCTTTTTACAACGGCTTCGCCCACATAATCCGCACCGTGCACTACGATGTCTCTTTCCGAGGCATTGTTGTTGTAGCCAATCTCCTGTCCCTCCAATCGCAAAGAGTACCCGTGTTTTCCTGTGTAAGTAAGCGACGTAATGTAGAACCCCACGCTGCTTTTAAAGCTTTCCATTTCATTAGAAAAATGAAGAGTTTTATCCAGCCCGGAGTTTCTGCCGTGAGCAACATAGGTAACATACAAGAGCCTGCGGTTTTTCATGTCTATCACAAAAAATCTTTTTCTCCCCGATGCAGTGGTCATGTCTGCAATAGATAAAATATGTTGGTTGCTCAACTTGTTTTTTGTTTTCAAAATATTGTAACCAATAATGGCATAGTCAAAGGCACGGCGACCAAGCCCAAGTTTGCCTAGCTGCAGTTTGTTAAACAAAGAATCATATTTAGTAAGTATAATACTATCCTCATTATGCTTTAAAAAAGGCAATTCAGTTGATTCGGGCCAGATAGCTGATGCAGGCAGACTTATACCAACCAACAAAATAATGGCTATGCCAAAAAGAAGAAAGGGGCGCAGGTAGATTATCTTGAACATACTAGAGGGTATGCAATTCGCAGGCCGCCTTTTAATACTTCCCCTCTAAAAAAATATCAAAAAAGAATCTATATTTTTTGTTCTACAAAATTTGAACCCTTACTTTTGCGCCGGAGAGCTGGCAGAGTGGTCGATTGCGGCAGTCTTGAAAACTGTTGACTGTTACAGGTCCTGGGGTTCGAATCCCTAGCTCTCCGCAGAAAAAACCCTGGAATTACCAGGGTTTTTTTATTGTTTGTTTGTTGATATGGCTGGATAGGTTAATATCAAAAATTCATTTCCAAAAAAACAAATCAGCTTTGCCTCATGGAAGTGTTTGGTTACATAGCATCTTTATTCATTGGCATTTCCATGGGTATGATTGGAGGTGGTGGTTCTATTTTAACCATTCCAATCCTGGTTTATTTGTTCGGTATCTCACCCACTATTGCCATATCTTATTCCCTTTTTATTGTGGGTGTCTCAAGCCTCGTAGGCGCTTTTAGGAATTACCTGGAGGGCCTTGTTAATTTTAAAACAGTCTTCCTGTTTGGCTCTGCCTCTATCACCACCGTCTTCATCGCCCGCAAGATTATTATTCCTCTTGTACCAGATGTTTTTTTTAAGGTGGGAAATTTTACCGTGACGCATGCCCTTTTTGTAATGTTGGTTTTTGCAGTACTCATGCTGCTCGCCTCCTTTGCGATGATCAAAAACAAAACAACAAACACCGATACGTTCGCTACAAGAAAGCCTTATAAATTATTGCTTTATGGCGTGGTGATAGGCCTGGTAACGGGCTTCCTTGGTGCTGGTGGTGGTTTTCTATTAATACCTGCTCTTGTTATACTCATGCGCCTGCCTATGAAAGAAGCCATCGGCACTTCTCTGCTCATCATTGCCCTCAATTCTTTGGTGGGTTTTTTAGGAGATCTTGGGCGGCACTACACGGACTGGCCATTTCTTTTAACTATAGCAGGCATAGCGGTTGCAGGTATTTTTATTGGAGTGTATCTCAACAAAAAAGTTGATAACGAAAAACTGAAAAAAGGCTTTGGGTGGTTTATACTGGTAACAGGGCTGTATATTTTGATTAAAGAAATATTTTTGTAACAGCTCTCAATCTTTTGAAACAAGATGTACCGTTGCGTGATGTTCGCGGCTGGCAAAACAAAAAAACTAAAAGCAGGAACTCTGTCTTTTTACAGCCATCTTTGCAGGATGCTTGCGGGCAATCGGTTTTCAATCACATCTATTTATTAATTATAAAAAAACAGCATGGAAAATACTCCACTTACACAAGGGAAAATTCATACAGCCAAGGGCGTATTAACTTTTGAATTGTACGATGATGCAGCGCCAATTGCAGCGGCCAATTTTAAAAAGCTGGTACAAGACGGATTTTACAATGGTCTAAAGTTTCACCGGGTAATCCCGAATTTTATGGTGCAAGGTGGTTGCCCCGACGGCACAGGCGCGGGAGGTCCTGGCTATACCATTCAATGCGAAACCAAGGGGGCGAAACAAACCCATGACCGTGGTGTGATGAGCATGGCGCATCGTGGGCCTAACACAGGTGGCTCACAGTTTTTCATTTGCCACAACAGGCAAGGAACGCAACATCTTGATGGGGTTCACACCTGTTTTGGAAGGATTACAGATGGCCTTGAGCTCGTAGATGAAATACGCGGCGGAGATATTATGGATAAAGTAGAAATTATTTAAAGCAGAATCTGGCAGAGCAGGAGAAGCATTAGGCAGTGATGACAATCTTCTCCTGCACTTTGCCCATACTAAAATTGTACACACCGGTTGCTAAGCCCACCATACATAATTTGAATTCTGCTATGTGATCGTTTACGGCGCCCTTGCGTACAATCCGTCCCGCCTCATCCGAGAGAGTATATTGCCGTTGTGGAAAATTTGATGTGCCAGATCGCACTGTGATCGTTTCGTTCAAGCCAACTTGTGCGGGACTAACGGTTAGTTCAGGATGGTTTTCCATTTTTCAAACATTTTTCTTGGTTTTATGATGGAGCATCGGCCAGCAAATACCAGCCGAAGCCCCGGGTTTTTCATTGGACTACCATTGTTAACAGGCGGAGCCTATAACGGTGGTAAATAAGTTTGATACTAGTGTTAGGGGAAAACTCGTGTGTAGATTTGAGACTTATGGGCTGTAATTATTATTAAACTTAATTATTTCGAAAAAATTGTTTGGTTTTAAAAATCAGACGATTCCAGGTAATGGTCTCAAAGTTGTAAGTTGGCTAGCATTTACCAAACAATATGCCAGCGGGCATAAATGTGCATATCTATTGGCAGTGATCCAATAAAATTTTACACATAAAAAAAAGCACTTATAAAGTGCTTTTTTCGCAAACCGTATTTAAACAATTTTTTTAGGGGGTAGCGCAAATGCTTTAGCGTCGTGCTCAAAGTGCCCTTTGTGAGCACCGTCACAAAAAGGCTTGTTTTGGGATAAACCGCAACGACAAATCGCAATAACTTCTCTGCCGCCAAGCTCATATAGATTTCCTTCTTTATCTGTGAGTTCAAAATCTCCTTCTACTTTTAAAGAGCCATTGCTGTTGACCGTAATTTTTGTTGCTGCCATAATTTTTTTTTCAAATCTAACAAATAATAGCTTGCCCTTCCCGGTCTGTGTAATATTTTCAGGTTTAGTTCAGGATACCGACAGAATGTTGTAAGCAGCGCCATTTACTTCTACGCTGTTTCCCGCACGTAGGCCACGCATTTTTTGCCCCAGTGGCGAAGTAGGAGACAGGGCATAAACGGAAAATTCTTCAACCATAATTTTACCCAACGCCACACTGATAAAAAAATAGCCCTTATTGGTTTCTACAAGCGCTCCGTTCAGGATTTCTACAGATATATGTGCCGGATCAATTTTATTAAATGCTACTTGCTGCAGCTGAAGCTCCTTCAATTGCTTTCGTTTGTTCTCCTGTTCTATTTGCAGCATGGCAAGGGCCGTTTCATGTTTGTCGCCTGCAGTGCTTTTGGTTTCGTTTGCCGCACTGTGGTAGAGTTCCTGCAGATTATGCTGGAGGGCATTTATTTTATCTTCTAAAATTTGCCGGCAGGCCCCGTGAATTTTTTCTTTGAGAAGCATGCAAAAAGGAATTACATTTTTAGTTGTTCCATGTAGGCAATGATGGCCAGCCGAATATCAGACCGTGAATCTTTCACAGATGTGGCTAAAGGATAAACTTTCAAGATTTGCGGATTGTCTTTATTTAAGAACCCGAGATTGGCTTCTCCACCTGTTAATAAAAAATCGGACAGGGCTACTCTAAATATCGCATCCTGCGCAATAGGCACTTTTTTAAAAGTCCATTGCTGGTTTACGGCGTCATAAAAAATGTCGGATGAATAATGAAGGAAGCCCCCGATCCCTGCATTCTTTCTACCGGCTTCTAATACCTCTTTCAACAAACTTCCTTTCATATCTACTTCTACAATGCTTCCGCCAAAAGGCAGGGTCCGTATGATGTCGTATTGTGTAACCGGGGCCTGCAAAATATCATCGAGCCTTATAGAACCTGAGTTTACGATGGCTACCTGCGCATCAGGTGCAGCCTGCTCCATAGCATTGATGATTAGTTTTGAAAAATTAGTCGTTGTTCTCCGTATAATGCTTTCCCTGGCTTCTAAAGGCTCGCCCTTTTGCATCACAATTTTTTTTGCATCAAAACCAAGAGAGGCGTAATTCTTCTGGGCAATAGTGCTCCATTTTTTCACCGTTGCATTTGTTGCAGAGTCTAATGCCACCGAGGCATCTATCATCTTTAACTTTGCAATTACTTTATGCAAACCGGTTCTTTTATTGATGTTGAGTGCCACCATGTAGGCTGATCTTGCATTGGAGTGAGCCTTGGTTATTATCACATTTCCTACTTGCTGGTAGCGCATGTCATGCTCGTGACCGCCAAGGATTGCTGCAAGGCCAGGTATTTTTTGTGCCAGCAAAATGTCGTCCTGCATAAGTTGGTGGGTAATGGCAATCACTGCATCACAAGAATCTTTTATTTGCGTATACAGTTTCTCTGCAGTAATTAAAGGGTCTGTATAGCTCACATAACCTGCTTTATTAAAAGGTATGTTGATGGCGATGAAACCAATTTTAGCAATAGTGCCATCTGCATCCTTTACTTGCAGGATATAGGTTTCAGGAAAAGGAACATCGCCTTGCGCCGTGGTTTTTACAAAAGGTACAATGCCTGCATTCGTCTTATGAAAACTATTAGAAGATATCCAGGTAAATTTTGATTCATTTATCCGGCTTTGCAATTCTGTTTCGCTGATGTCAAACTCATGATTGCCAAACACAGCAAAGTCCATTCCTGCGGCATCCATGGCCTCTACCATCTGCTTTCCTCTGATGCGTTTGCCTTCGTACGTTAAGCTGTTGTATACAGAAGGGCTGAGAAAATCTCCTGCCATCAGAAGGTAGCTGTTGGGATTCGTTTTCAGTATATCTTTTTTGAGGGTAGCCACCCTTGCCATGCCGCCAGTTTTGCCAGCTTCTATCGGTTCAATCTCGTATACATCGTTTACTTGCAAAAAATTGATGGTTATTTTTCCATTGTCTGGTTGAGATCCATTGCGGGTGGTACTGCAGCCAGCCGCCAACAGGCAAAGGGGTAAGCACAAACGAAGCATAATTTGTTTCATAAATGGTGTTTTGATGTTGTCAGAATGCTAACGAGCCAAACTAATAAATTTAAACCGCTGAGTAGGGAAGCGGAATTTGTAAAATTTCCATGCGATTAGGTTGTCTTATTGGTCCTTTGCCATGGGTGAATTGGAAAAGCCGATAAAGGTAGTAGCTTAATTGATTTGTCGCTTTAAACCCAAAGGCAATACTTAAAATTGTGCTGCAATGGGGCAGATTAACAAACTTTTTCAAAGTTAGGCAATTGATTTACAAGACCACTTTTATATCAGTATTTTGAACTAATGACGTCTTAAAATACTGCGGCATCTTAGACGAAAATAGCAGCATGACAACATGGTGAATTTAAATAGCCAACACTGCACTTAAAGCGAAACAACCGACAAGAGTATAAAAATAGCCTAGTCATCTAAACGGGATAACGGTGAAGCTTATGCCCTTACTGCTGGTTGCATGAAACAATACCTACGACAAAAGTTTATTTTTTTGCCTGAATTTAAACCTCATCGCCAGCACTACGATTGCCTGAAGTTGCACTAAGTCCATAGAGATGGTTTACGGAGACCAATCTATAATGGAGCTATACAAAATGATTATATCTTTATATAGCTTTAACATAACGTTCCATCTAAGTAAAACGGCTAAGCTTGTAGCGTTTTTCGAACAGCTCGGGGTGAGCACAGGGTTTATTGCAGGCTAACTGCATTAGATACTTGCATTACATCATTGCTTAGCCCGAGAAGTAGTGCTTTTATGATGACCTTATGTAGAAGAATCATTATTACGTAAAAAATTGGCAATGAAAGCTTTCATTTTTCTTAGTACTATCCTGGTTAGTTTCCAGGTCTTCTCTCAAAAAATAATTACGGTGTCCAAAGATGGCAGCTCCGATTTTAAAACTATCCAAGCTGCGTTCAATTCGATTCCTTCTCCCAATAACAAACCTGTTACCATAAAAATAAAACCGGGTATTTACAAAGAAAGGGTGATTGTAGATTCGGGTAAAAACTTTGTAACCTTAAAGGGAGAACTAAATGAGAAAACCTACATAACTTTTAATTATCATGATGGTAGCCTACTTTACAGTGGTGATACCATCAATACAGCCAATAGTGCTACCTTTTTAATTTATGCAGACGATTTTCATGCGGAGAATATTTTTTTCCAGAACAATGCAGGTCTATATGCTGGCCCGGCCGTGTCAGTGAGAGCAGCAGGAAACAGGATTTCTTTTCGTCGTTGCGGTTTTCTCGGTTTCCAAAATTTACTTTTCCTGAGTGGCGGCGGCGTGAAACATTATTTTGAAAGCTGCTATATAGAAGGTGCCATCGATTTTATTTTTGGCCCGGCAACCGCAGTTTTTACAAAATGCAGAATTCATAGCAAAAGAAACTCGTCTATAACCGCAGCAGCTACTAACCCTGGTACTCCTTACGGTTTTGTGTTTTTTGATTGCAGTTTAACCACCGATGCTGGCCTTAACAATGTTTCGCTCGGCAGGCCTTTGAGTCCTGGTGCAAGTGTAGCCTATATCAATTGCACCATGGATAAACATATTGCAGCGCAAGGCTGGAGCAACTCTAAAAACCCAGGCAATGAAGCCACGGTACGATATGCTGAATACAATAGTACAGGTCCGGGGGCCAATGCAGCAGCTAGGGTAAAATGGAGCAGACAATTAAAAGCTGATGAAGTTAAAAAGGTTACCATAAAAAATATATTAGGGAACTGGACTCCTAAATAAAATAACATGAACCAGATTAATTCGGCGATATGTTCCTTCGGTATGAGTGGTTGGGTATTTCATGCACCCTTCATTCATGCCCATCCCGGGTTTAATTTTTATGGGGTTTTGGAGAGAACTAAAAACCTGGCTAAGGAAAAATATCCCTCTGTAAAAGTATTCAGAACATTGCAAGAAATGTTGGAAGATGATGCCATAGAACTGGTGGTAGTCAATACGCCAAACATAACCCACTTTGATATAAGTAAGCAAGCACTGCTTGCCGGCAAGCATGTGATTTGCGAAAAGCCCTTTACAGTTTCGGTAGCGGAAGCCTCGGAATTGATAGCGCTCGCAGCAAGACAGCAAAAAAAAATAGCCGTTTTTCAAAACCGGCGTTACGACAGCGATTATCGAACTATTCAATCCGTAGTTGCGCAGCATGCGCTGGGCAATATTATAGAAGCTGAATTTCATTTTGATCGTTTCAAAGAAGAACTCAGTCCAAAACTTCACAAAGAAACACCCGGGCAAGGAACGGGTGCGTTGTACGATCTCGGTGCACATTTAGTGGACCAGGCGCTACAATTGTTTGGAATGCCAAAAGCAGTTTTTGCAGATATTGTGGCCATGCGTCCCATATCACTCGTAGATGATTATTTTGAACTATTGTTTTATTATGATGGCTGCCGGGTGCGCATCAAGGGCAGCTACCAGGTAAGAGAAGCCCTGCCAGGTTATGTGCTGCATGGCAGCAAAGGCTCTTTCATCAAACCAAAAACTGATGTGCAGGAAGCCCAACTTCAGGCTGGCAAATCTCCCACCGAAGAAGATTACGGTATAGAGCCAGCGTCAGAAAAAGGCTTATTGCACACCGAAGTTGATGGTAAAATAATCAGGGAATACCTTCCATCTTTACGGGGAAATTATCTTGATTTTTATGAGGGGATGTACCATGCTATTCGCCATGATGCTCCTTTGCCAGTAACAGCCGAAGAGGGTAAAAGAGTTGTACAAATAATAGAGGCTGCTTTTAAAAGCAGCAAAGAAAAAATTGTTATTGACTTATAAAATCTGATTCGAGCTGTATGTGTTCGGTTCGCCCGGCAGGTTCAAACCAGCAGCAATGTGCAAAAAACTTAAAGAACTGAGCCCATTTAGAATACCGAATTTTTATGATCCATACAAGCACCTTGCCTGGTAATGAGGCCAATAGGTGCATTCAATGAAAATAAGCGCAAAATACTCCTCATCAAATACACCGAACTACTGGAGCAGAACGTTATTAGATAAAGTATATTATGAAAAAATATATACGCCTGATCTTGTTATGCTCACTTTTGCTATCTCAGCACAGCAAGGCTCAAACAAAAGCCGAAATAAAAGTAGCTTCAGTTGCTGAAAATTTCAGGCTTGCTTTGATCAGCGGAAACAAAAAGGAACTGGAAAGACTTATTGCAAAAAAATTAAGTTACGGACATTCCTGGGGCTACGTGGAAGGTAAGATAGAATTTATAGACAAACTGGTAACAAAAAAATCAGACTTTGTTGGGATTACCATTTACGACCAGGTAATATCGGTAACCCGCAGAGTGGCCATTGTTCGTCACATATTGGCTGCAGAAACAAATGACAATAACCAACCTGGTCGTTTAAAACTTAAAGAAATGTTGGTGTTCAATAGGTTTAATGGTCACTGGAGACTACTGGCCAGGCAGGCAGTAAAAGCCCCGTAACACTCTGAAAGTTTAATTGGTCATATTGCCGATTACCGCTGCGCAAATAGGGCTTCAGAATACAGAAGTCGAATGGGGAGATATTTATAATTATGTAAACGGTTCCTCAACGCCAATCTCGAAAGACTCCTTCAAAACACCGGATAGTAAGGTTATTTCTTTGGGAACATTCAAGTGCAGTGGTATCCAACAGGCAATTATTAATTATTTTTGCCCTTAATGACGCAACTATCTACCCTCAATAAATATTTTTGGAAGTACCGCCGCCAATTTCTCCTCGGAATACTGTTTGTAATTCTCACTAATTATTTTAGAATTCTCGCTCCCCAAATTACGGGCTATGTGGTTAATACCGTGGTACTCACTATCAAGTCTACAGCGGCCAACAATGTGCTCACTGCCCGCTCACATGAAACCTATGATATCATTGTGAGAAATGTACTCAATAGTTTTGATGCGCAGCCGTTTAAAACTAAGGTGTTGTTTGCGGGTATCATTCTGCTTATACTGGCTGTTATCAGTGGACTGTTTATGTTTCTCATGCGACAAACCATTATTGTGATGAGTCGTCATATTGAGTTCGATCAAAAGAACGAGATATTTACACACTACCAGCAACTGGACACCAATTTTTATAAAACGCACAGCACTGGCGATCTGATGAATCGTATTTCTGAAGATGTGAGCAGGGTGCGCATGTATACAGGTCCTGCCATTATGTATTTTATAAACCTCGCAGCGGTGCTGGGTTTCAGCGTTTTTTTTATGCTGAGATCGGATGTGAAACTCACCGTTGTGGCGCTTTGTCCACTGCCCATTCTTGCCGTTGCCATATTCATTGTAAACACCGTCATCAACCGCAAAAGCGAACGCATACAATCTCTTTTGAGTAGTCTTACGAGCAATGCGCAGGAATCTTATTCTGGCATAAGGGTCATCAAATCTTTTGTACAAGAAAAATCTATGTTGCGCTTTTTTGAAAAGAACAGCGACGAGTATAAGCAAAATGCTTTGAGCCTGGCTAAAACAGAAGCCATCTATTTTCCCAGCATGGCATTGCTCATAGGGCTCAGCACACTTACTACTATACTGGTGGGCGGGCTGGATGTGGTAAACAATGTGCCCGGGGCATCAGTAGGTAAAATTGCCGAGTTTGTGATGTATATCCAGATGCTAACTTTCCCAGTCAGTGCCATCGGCTGGACGGCCAGCATGACGCAAAGGGCTGTGGCTTCGCAACGGCGCATCAACGAATTTTTACAGGCTGTGCCAGGCATTAAAGATGCAGCAGGCGCATCTACGCATACCTTGCAGGGCAACATTGAATTGGCAAGTGTCAATTTTGTGTATCCGCATACAGGTATTCATGCCATCAATAATTTTTCTTTGCAGATAAAGAAGGGCGAAAAAATTGCCATTGTTGGCAAAACGGGTTCCGGAAAAACTACACTGGCGCAACTGCTCCTACGCATGTATGATACCAGTGGTGGCAGCATCAGTTTCGATTCTAAATATATTAAAGACATCACCCTACAGGATCTTCGGGCCCAAGTGAGTTACGTACCTCAGGATGTATTTTTATTTAGCGACAGCATCAAAAACAATATAAGGTTTGGTAAGGCAGGTGCTACAGATGAAGAGGTGATAGCGGCGGCAACAAAGGCCTGCATCTACGAAGAAATAAAAGGGTTTGCCCAGGGGCTTGAAACTGTTGTGGGGGAGAGGGGCGTTACGTTGAGCGGCGGACAGAAGCAAAGAATCTCTATTGCCCGGGCCATGATCAAAGATCCCAATATTGTAATATTTGACGATTGCCTGAGTGCGGTAGATGCACGAACAGAAAAAAGGATTCTGGCTAACCTTTACGAATACCTGCAGGATAAAACAGCAATCATTATCACACATCGAATTTTTTCATTATTCAACTTTGATCAAATCGTGGTGCTGCAGGATGGCAGCATTGCAGAAAGGGGAACACACGCTGAATTGGTAGCATTAGATGGCATTTACGCCGAGATGTACAACAAGCAAAAGGAAAGCGAAAGCCCGGAGGCAGAACCAGTATTGGGACTGTCCTGAAATGATTTTTCATAAATTTTGCCATATCGAAAACAACTTTATCTTTGTCACGATCTACAAGCATTCATTTTATCAATAAAAAAAACAACAGTGGCGTACGAAAACAACGACAAAAAAATGGAAAGCGTTTATAGCAAACGCATCAAAGCTGGCAAACGCAGAACTTACTTTTTTGATGTAAGAGAAACCCGTGGGAGTGATTTTTACCTCACCATTACCGAGAGTCGCAAACGCTTTGATTCTGACGGCTACGATCGCCATAAAATCTTTTTATATAAAGAGGATTTTAACAAGTTTATCAAAGGTTTGATAGAGGCTGTTGATTATGTGAAAACAGATTTGATGCCTGATTTTGATTTTGATGCCTTCAACCACGACAATCCTTACGAAGGAGATGAAAACGGTCAAGCTGTAAAGGTTGAGGGTGCTGAAGCGGTTGAAGCTGCTCCAGCAGTTATGGAAACAGTGTCCGAAACGCTTGCAGAGCCGGTTGCAGAAGCAATGGACAAAGCAGCCTTGGTAGGAGATGCGCCGGTTACACCTGAAAAAGATGCGGAGGAGCCAAAGTCGTACGATAACCACAGCACAGAAGAAGTAGATAAATGGTAAAAATTTCTCAGCAAATAATAAAAAAATCCTCTCGTATAGAGAGGATTTTTTTATTATAATAATTTATGAACAAACAGCTTTAGTCTTCTTCTTTCATAAATGGATTGGGAAACGAAGCGGGCAAAAGCCATAATTTGAGCGTGGGTATTACACTTATCACGGGCACATCGTTTTTATAAGAAACAACGGTTACTGGAGCGTTGTTTCTTAACTGCTGCCTGGTTAAAGGCAGCGTACCAACACAGTTGGAATAGGTAGCATTGCTGAGGCAACTTTTGTAAGCCTGGCTACTGCGGCCAGGTAAGTTGGTTTGGGAATATGCAACCACTGCGATACAAAAAAACAGGAGGGTTATCAGAAAACTTTTCATAAAACGTATTTTAATACGGTTGGGCAATTGGTTTAAAAATGTGGCTGTCAGCGGATTTGTTTATAAGCGTTGATCAGTCCATTAGTAGACGAATCGTGTGAGTCAATCGCTGCATCGGTTTGTAATTCTGGCAAAATATCGTTGGCTAGCACCTTGCCAAGTTCCACACCCCACTGGTCGAAGCTGTAAATATTCCAGATTACACCCTGTACAAATATTTTATGTTCATACAAGGCAATAAGCTGGCCCAGTGAGTATGGGGTAATTTTTTTTACCAGGAAAGAATTGGTTGGCCTATTACCCTCAAATTCACGGAACGGATTTTCATGAGCGGCGCCTTTCATCAATGCCTCGGTTTGTGCAAAAAAATTGCTAATCAATTTTTGGTGATGATCCCCGAGTGGGTTGTGCGTTTGTGCCGGCACAATAAAGTCGCACGGAATTAGCGAAGTGCCCTGGTGGATGAGCTGGTAAAAAGCATGCTGGCCGTTGGTTCCGGGCTCTCCCCAAATAACCGGTCCGGTTTCGTAGCTTACGGGTTCGCCATTCCTGTCCATGTGTTTGCCATTGCTTTCCATATTGCCTTGCTGAAAATAGGCGGCAAAGCGATGCATGTACTGATCGTATGGGAGGATGGCTTCTGTAGAGGCGCCAAAGAAATTACGGTACCAGATGCCCAGAAGAGCCATAATTACCGGTATGTTTTTATTAAAATCGGTATACCTGAAATGTTCGTCGGCCGCATGCGCACCTTTCAATAAAAGTTCAAAATTGTCGTAGCCAATGCTGGCTGCTATAGAAAGCCCAATTGCGCTCCACAAGCTGTAACGACCGCCCACCCAATCCCAGAACTCGAACATGTTGGCGGTATCAATTCCGAATTTTTCTACCGCAGTTTTATTGGTGCTCAACGCTATAAAATGCTGCGCAATAGAAGCCTCAGATCCACCATTGCTTAAGAACCACTCCCTGGCAGAATTGGCATTGGTCATGGTTTCCTGTGTGGTAAAGGTTTTACTGGCTATCACAAAAATGGTCTCGTCCGGGGTTATTTTCTTTAATGTTTCTGCAATATGGGTACCATCTACATTACTTACAAAAAAAGGCTGCAATCCTTTTACCCAATAAGGTTTCAGTGCTTCTGTTACCATCACGGGGCCAAGATCGCTGCCGCCGATGCCAATATTTACAAGATATTTAATGGGTTTGTTACTATAGCCCTTCCAATCGCCATTGTGCAATCGGGTGCAAAAGTTTTTCATCTGCTCTTGCACAGCGTGTACCTGCGGCATTACATCCTGGCCATTTTGCAACACTGGCTTGTTTGAAAAATTGCGCAGGGCCGTGTGCAGTACGGCCCTGTCTTCGGTAATATTTATTTTTTCGCCATTAAACATGGCTTCAATAGCTTCCTTTAATTTACAATCCCCCGCCAGTTCCAGCAATACCTCCATCGTATTCTGGGTAATTATATTCTTGGAATAGTCAAATAAAATATCTCCTAATTGCAGGGAAAAGTTGTCAAATCTTTCAGGGTCATTGTAGAAAAGGTCTTTCATTTTTACCTGTTCAAATAACTGGTAATGGGCCTGCAGGGCTGTCCAGGAAGGAGTTTGAGTTGGGTTGATATTGGGAAACATACACTAAATTGAAATTGAAAAATAGGTAAAATGATGGCACAGGCCGAAAAGCTACATGGCTTCTATGGTTTGCACCAGTCTCTTCATCATATCGGCATCTACATTAAGGTGCGTAACCATCCGCACCTGAGTGGGCGAAATGGCCATGCATAAAATTTCTTCCCGTTTTAAGCGGGCGCAAAAATCTGCTACCGTATAAGTATGACCTATTATTTCAAAAATTACAATGTTGGTTTCTACCGGTAGTATGTGACCCACAAAGTTTTTTCGGATAAGAATGTCGGCAATTTGCTTAGCATGATGGTGGTCTGTCTCCAGGCGATGGATGTGATGCTCCAAAGCATACATGCCAGCAGCAGCCATATAGCCAGCCTGCCTCATGCCACCTCCAAAAACTTTTCGAACTCTACGGGCCTTTTTAATGTAGGCATGGCTACCCAATAAAAGGCTGCCCACCGGGGCTCCAAGACCCTTGCTCAGGCAAATGGAAATACTGTCAAAAATTTCGCCATATTGCTGGGGACTTTCATCTTTTGCAACCAATGCATTGAACAAACGGGCACCATCAAGGTGCAGCTTAAGATCATTTTGCAGACAAACCTCCTTTATTTTCAAAATCTCTTCAAAGTCATAGCAACCGCCGCCACCGCGGTTTACGGTATTTTCAAGGCTCACCAGGCTGGTTTTAGCTTTGTGTATATCATCGGGGTTAATGGCCTCTTTCACCTGATCGGCAGTAACTTTTCCCTGTATGCCGTCCAATGTTTTTACCTGGCATCCACTGTTAAAAGCTATGCCGCCGCCTTCGTAAATGTACACGTGGCTTATCTTATCACAAATCACCTCGTCTCCGGGATTGGTATGGCATTTTATACCTATTTGGTTGGTCATTGTGCCGCTTGGGCAAAACAGTGCTGCTTCCATGTTGAATAGGGCAGCAGTCTCTCCTTCAAGGGTATTTACTGATGGGTCTTCGCCAAAAACATCGTCTCCCACAGAAGCGTTCATCATGGCCGCAAGCATAGGTGGGGTAGGCTTGGTAAAAGTGTCTGACCTTAAATCTATAATCATGCGGCAAAAATAGGGAATGATCTCAAAATGGGATGATTTCCAACAATTTGACTCTGACAGGCTAATTTTTTTGCATACGAACCCTGCATATAAACATTTATCCGCTATTTTATACACTTGTTGTTCCTTTTTTCTGCAATCATTATGTTTTTACATTAAATGGTAGTACTTTTGCACACTATTTTTTTTGGATTCTTAGCATAAATATCTCCTTGCAACGTTATCCCAACTAAATGTGTCTATCAGGTGTTCATATCTTGTAACTAATAACATAACATGAGGCAACTTAAAATCGCAACGCAGATTACCAACCGTGACTCACAGGCGGTGGAAAAATATCTGCAGGAAATTTCTAAAATCTCTATGATTACCCCGGAGGAAGAAACCATTCTTGCTCAAAAGATTAAAATGGGTGATCAGAGGGCATTGGATAAACTGGTGCAGGCTAACTTACGTTTCGTTGTTTCTGTAGCTAAGCAGTACCAGCATCAGGGTCTTTCTTTAAGCGATTTGATCAATGAAGGCAACCTCGGTCTCATAAAGGCGGCCCAGCGTTTCGATGAAACAAAAGGTTTTAAATTCATTTCTTACGCAGTTTGGTGGATTCGCCAGTCCATCTTGCAGGCCTTGGCCGAGCAGGGCAGGTTGGTACGTTTGCCCCAAAATAAAATTGGAACCTATAACAAAGCCAACAAAGCCTATATGGCTTTTGAGCAGGAGCATGAAAGAGAACCTTCTACCGAAGAATTGGCAGAGCTCCTGGAAATGAGCGAAACCGAGATCAACAATATTTTTCAAAGCAATACCCGTCATACTTCCCTGGATGCACCCGTGCACGAAGCAGAAGATGTGGCCATGGGCGATTTGCTGAAAGGTGGAGACGAGACAGATGAAGATGTAATGCACGATTCATTAAAAAATGAAATTCGTCGTGTACTAAAATCGTTGAGCCCACGTGAAGCTGAAATTGTAAACGCTTATTTTGGATTGGATGGTGAAAATGGCGTAACCATTGAGCAGATTGGGCAAAAGTATGATCTTACCAAAGAGCGTATTCGCCAGATAAAAGAAAGAGCCATCAAACGCTTA
>JBKJKD010000182.1:0-4681 GCA_046597635.1 Ferruginibacter sp.
GAGCATACTCAAAGCTCCCTACATTTGCGCTGAATTTGGTTCCCACCACGACAACAATCGAGACGGGATTAAAAGGGAAGTCCGGTGTAAATCCGGCGCTATCCCCGTAGCTGTAAGGAAAGTGAATAGTGAATTGTGAATAGTGAATCCATCGAGGTTTTCACCATTGACCATTGACCATTCACCATGTTGAATCTTCATACCACTGCCTCTAACCGGCGGGAAGGTGTTCAACAGAAGCCAAGCCAGAAGACCTGCCAGGTATCATTTTTAATCATTCACGGCTTTCGGGTGAAAGGCATGGAGTGTAAGCGCTGTAAGGCATTTATATTTCAGATTGTTGTTTACAATGAACAGCAGTCAATTTTCCACGAAAGCAGTTACAAAAAACATTTTCTAAAAATGAAAAAGAAAATTTTTGTTGTGGCTGCTGTAATTTTCAGTAGTCATTTGCGGGCACAAGATGTTGCCCCTCTCTCTTCACAAGACAGTACATCGATGGATGAAGTGGTGGTAACTGCCACCAAAACTTCTGTAAAGCAATCGCAAACGGGTAAAGTAGTAACAGTCATCAACCAGGCAACGCTGCAACGTAATGCGGGAAAAACTATTACCGAAATCTTAAACTACCAGGCAGGCGTTTTTGTAAATGGTGCCAACAGTAACCTTGGCAGCAACCAGGATTATTACATTCGTGGTGCCGCCACCAGCAACACATTGATCTTGATAGACGGCGTTCCGGTTGCAGATCCTTCCTACATCTCCAGCTATTTCGATCTCAATAACATTAACGTTGCTCAGGTAGAACGCATTGAAATTTTAAAAGGCGCCCAAAGTACTTTATGGGGTAGCGATGCTGTGGCAGGCGTGATTAATATCATTACAAAAAAAGGAGCCGGGCAAAAACCTACTCCCAATGCCATGCTTTCTTATGGCAGTTATCAAACCTTTAAAGCCAATGCCGGCCTCAACGGTGGTGCAAACAATTTTACATACAACCTGCAATATGGTTATACCAACAGTAAAGGGTTTTCGAGTGCCTATGATAGTACCGGTATCAAAAACTTTGATGACGATAAGTTCATACAGAATAATTTTCAGGCAAATCTTGGTTACCGCATCAACCCAAAATTTGACCTGCGTTACACCGGCAATTATGGTAAATACAAAACGGGGTTAGATGCGGGAGCTTTTAAAGATGATAAAGATTATACCAACGAAAACAGCAACCTCATCAATAGTCTGGCACTTAACTATGCCGGTAAAAAAGCTTCTTTACATTTTGTAAATACCTACATCAATACAGAACGACTGTTAAAAGATGACAGTGTAAGTGTGGGTGGTTTTGCAAAGTTTGCAAGAGGCGAGTACAAAGGTTTTTCTTTTGTATCAGAATTGTATGGCAATGTAAGCCTGACGGAGAAGCTCTCGCTGGTAGCCGGTGCACAACGTATAGCCAACAAAACCGAACAATCTTATCTCAGCCTTAGTAGCTTTGGTCCTTTTGCCACTGCCCTCGGCGATTCTGCAAAAACGACCAACTATGCAGCTTACGCTTCGCTCTCTTTGCTGGCTTACCACAACTTTAATGTAGAAGCTGGTGTGCGCTACAACAACCACAGCATTTATGGCAACAACGTAACAGGCTCGTTCAACCCTTCTTACAACATAGATGAAAATACGAGGGTATTTGTAAATCTTTCATCTGCATACAGAGTCCCTTCTTTGTACCAGCTCTACAGTGAGTATGGGAATAAAAACCTGCAGCCAGAAAAAAGTAATAATTATGAAATAGGTGTGCAGTCTTTGAGCAACAACAAACAAAATTCCTTGCGCCTCGTAGCTTTTAAAAGAGATATAAAGGATGTAATTGTTTTTTATACCGATCAAAATTTCAACAGCCAATACATCAACAGGGATGAGCAACATGATTTCGGTTTTGAAATTGAAAGTAGTATAACCATCGGCAAAATTGGCCAGTGGGTGAGCAACGTTACCTATGTAGACGGTGATGGTGAGAATGCCAATGTAAAAATCAAAAATCTTTATCGCAGGCCCAACTTCACATTCAATAGTTCGCTGAACATAGAGCCCGTGAAAGGACTAACGCTCGCTCCTAATTTTCGTTTTGTAGGCTCAAGGCTAAAAGGCGAGTATGACGCAGGCCCTTCAGCAATGCCACAATATTATACGTTAGATTTTTATGCAGCATACCAGTTTTGCAAACAATTCCGGTTATTTGTCGATCTGCGAAATATTACCGATCAACAATATTTTGATATACAGGGCTACAACAGCCGTGCAGCTAATTATACCCTAGGGCTAAGCGCACAGTTTTAATTTTTTCCGGCTGCAATAAGTACTTTCATTTTTCGCCGTGGCTTTGTGTAAAACTTGCGGGGAGCCAGGGATGGAAAAAGCCTTACTGCAGCCGGTTTATTTAAAAGAAAATAATTACACCATGGCAACAAAAATACCTGCCATCATAAGTTGGAGTGGTGGCAAAGACTGTGCGTATGCCCTACATACCATTTTAGCCGAAGGGTTGTACGAAGTAAAATACCTGCTGAGTACATTCAATGGTCATCACAAAAGATTGAGCATGCACGGCGTGCCGGAAGTTTTGATCGAAGAGCAAGCAAAGCAACTCGGTATTCCGTTGGTAAAGGTTTATGTGTTTACCAGCAGCAACGAAGAATATGAAGCCGCTATGGCCAAGGCATTGTCTGCTTTGCAAGCAGAAGGAATAACACACATCATCTTCGGAGATATTTTTTTAGAAGACCTTCGCCGCTACAGAGAAAACAGCATGCAAGCCATCGGCATGCAAACTATTTTTCCGCTTTGGAAAAACGATACCCTTGTTTTGGTTAAGGATTTTATAGCAAAAAAATTTCGTAGCATTACCTGTTGCGTTTATGATGCCTATCTAGGCAGAGAATGGGTAGGTAGGAGAATTGACGACAATTTTTTAAATGAACTTCCACTAAACGTTGACCCTTGTGGAGAAAATGGCGAGTACCATAGCTTTTGTTTTGATGGGCCTATATTTAAAAAGCCTCTTCAAATAAGTACAGGTGAGGTTATTTACAAAGCCCTCGAAATAAATACCACTGCAAGCGATGGCAGCGTTGCAACTTCAACAGCTTCCGGGTTCTGGTTTTGCGAACTGGCTTTATCTACCGTTAACAACAAGCACGAATTAAAAAGCTGCCCCCGCTGTAACCAGACCTTTGAGTGCAAGCCTGGCCATGTAGCCAGTTGCCACTGCAGTGCTGTAAAGCTGAGCGATGCAACCTACGATTTGATAAGAATCAAATACGACGATTGTCTATGTGCCAACTGTCTCCGGGAGTTGAGCAATCCACAGCAGGCTTTCAAGGAAAAGTATGGCAACAATCTCCATTAGTAAAATCTTTCTTTGTCAGCCCGTTCCTATCCATGACCTTTGACCGCTAGTGATGAAAAAATATTTATTCTATTTTCTTTTTACCCTTTCTGCTGCAACGGTAAAATCCCAATTTACTTTCAGATCGGTTGTTGCCGATGAAAATAAGCAGCCTATAGCAGGTGTGACCGTTTCTCTGGGCAACAACACAAGAGTGGGTTTAAGCAACGCAGATGGAACAGTTGTATTTGAACATGCTATGCAAAATTTTGCACTAACGCTCAGCCATGTGAATTTTACAACGAAAACCATACGGTTAACGGGTGTGTTACCGGACACTATTATTCTTTTAAATGACAATGAGCTTCTGCAGGAAACCATTGTGAAGGCTTTTGAACGCAACAGTTCGGCAACCAACACTGCGGCGGCCATCACAGTGCTTAGCAAAAAATCGCTGGAACGATTTGGTACTACTTCTTTTGTAGCTGCGGTAAACACCGTGCCCGGTGTAAAGATGGATGAGCGTAGTCCGGGCAGTTACCGCCTCAGCATCCGGGGCAATTTACTGCGTTCCACCTTTGGGGTTAGAAATGTGAAAGTGTACTGGAATGGCATACCCTTTTCCGATGCAAGTGGCAACACTTATTTCAATCAAATTCCGGTGAGCAGCATCAGCAGCATGGAAATTATCAAAGGGCCATCTGGCAGTATGTATGGCAGTGGTACGGGCGGTGTCGTATTGTTAAGCAGCGTGAGCCCGGCATCTGAAAATGGTAAACAGCTGGAGTTGCAAGCCACAGGCGGAAGTTATGGTTTGGCTACCGGCAATATTTCTTACCAGCAAAATGGCATTCACTCTACGAAGTTTTCTTTGAGCCACCAGCAGGCAGACGGGTACCGGCAGCATGCACGTATGCGCAGGGATGTGGCGCATTACACGGGCAACTATCGACTTACAGCCAAACATTCTCTCACTACTAATATTTTTTACAGCGATCTTTTTTACCAAACACCTGGTGGCCTTACGGCGGCGGAACTTGCAAAAAATCCTAAGCAGGCAAGACCGGCCGCAGGCATATTTAAAAGTGCCATTACCCAGCAGGCTGCTATCTACTTAAAAACAATTTATGCAGGCCTTTCTTCTTCGCTGTTGCTAAGCGATAGCTGGAAACTCACCACCGGAGTATATGCATCTTACACAGATTTTAAAAATCCTACTATCCGTAACTATGAAAAAAAGTATGAGAAGGGAATCGGTGGGCGAACAGTACTTCAATATAAGCGGCGCAATTT
>JBKJKD010000202.1:0-7430 GCA_046597635.1 Ferruginibacter sp.
CCTTTGGAGAGGGGCTGGGGTGAGGTCAAAATAATGCAACAACTTTAAATGCTCCTCCAATTCGGACGCTCAATTCATAACTACTTTCCTGTACAATAAAAATTTACTTCGCAAAAACTTTCTTAAGCAAGTCAGAGGCCTGCCCTGCAGGATCCTTTCTTATTTTTTGTTCTTCCTGCCCGATGGAATAAAATATGCCCGACATAGAACGTTCGGTAACATAAGCGGAGATGTCCGTATTCACTGGTTCCTTGCTAAATTTATTGTAGGCGGTAAATACATCTTTCCAATATTTGGTTGCATCCGTTTTGGCCAAAGATTGCTCTATTATCGGCCGCATTTTTTCGGTGAGTTGCGCCGTAGTTTGTTGCTTTAAATAATCTGTTGCAGCAAAATCGCCGCCCCGCAAAATAGAGAGACCATCTCTTACAGTCATACCTTTAACGGCATTCACAAAAATGGTGGAAATACCACCTGCTGCGTCTTCGGCTGCACGGTTCATTGAAAGTATTGCTTTGTCTACCAACGAGCCCATACCGAACTGCCGCAACGTTTTTTCTGCTTTCTTCGCCTCGTCTGGCATTAAAATTTTAATAGCTGCATTGGCAAAAAAACCATCCGCTTTGTTTAAGTTCTGCGCACTCTTTTCTGTGCCTACAGTGAGGGCTTCCTTTAAGCCGCGGATAATTTCATCGCTGCTGAGAGAAGATCCGTTGCCAGATCCCAACATTTTACCAATCCCAGACATGCTGGTATTGCTACTGTCTTTTTTTACGGCTTTATTAAGCTTGCCCAAAAGACCCTGCGCACTCAGGAAGGTACTCATACAAAGAGTGAGGAAAAGAATACTGGTTTTTTTCATATGTCATTTTGTTGGTAAGACTACAAATCTACTTGTAAACATGCTAAAGGCTGGTTAAATTGTTTTAGTATTGCGAAAAACATTCACATGCTTTGGCGGCATGATTAATCAATAAAAAATAAGAAAATGAAAATTGCTGTGCTCGGGGCTGGTATGGTGGGTCGTGCTATCGCGGCTGATCTTTCTAAAAATTTTGAAGTAAAGTCTTTCGATATTAGCGAAGAAAATTTACAACTGGCTAAAAAGACTGCTGCGCTGGATGTTCAGGTAGCAGACCTTGCCGACCTCGACGGCTACGCCTCCATGTTAGCCGACTTCACTTTGGCAGTAAATGCAGTACCAGGATTTATGGGCTATAAAACGCTGGAAAAATTGATTCAGCTAAAAAAACAGGTAGTAGATATATCCTTCTTTCCAGAAGATGCGCTTCTACTCACTGACCTTGCCCAACAAAATGGAGTTACTGCTATTGTAGACTGCGGGGTGGCACCGGGTATGAGTAATCTTATTTTGGGCAGGTATAATGAAGTGATGCAGATTGATAGTTTCGAATGCATGGTGGGCGGCTTACCAAAGGTGCGTACAAAGCCTTTTGAGTACAAGGCACCATTTTCGCCCATAGATGTTATTGAAGAATACAGCAGGCCGGCACGCTACCAGGAGAACGGCCACATCATTACCCGCCCTGCACTAAGCGATGCCGAACTGGTAAATTTTGAGGGCATCGGTACGTTAGAATCGTTTAATACAGACGGCTTGAGAAGTATCCTTTTTACAATGGGCCATATCCCAGACATGAAAGAAAAGACTTTGAGGTATCCCGGGCACATTGCTCTTATACAGGCTTTGCAACTGGCAGGTTTTTTCTCAGAAGAGGAAATGGAATGCAAAGGAGTTCGTTTAAAGCCGCTTGATTTTACGTCCCGCATTTTATTTGACCAGTGGAAATTACAACCTGGAGAAGCAGAATTTACGGTGATGAAAATAGTCATCAAGGGTAGCTTCAACAACCAGCCACAAACGGTTGAATACTTTTTGTATGATGAATACAGCAAGGAAACCAATACTTCGTCTATGAGCCGCACCACTGCCTACACCTGCACAGCGGCAGTTAATTTAATTACCCAAGGACTGTTTACTGAAAAAGGAGTTTTTCCACCGGAACTAGTTGGCAAGCACGAAAACTGTTTTCAATTTATGCTACAATACCTGGCCGATAGAAATGTTGTATATAAAAAAACAGTCCGCTAAGGCGAACTGTTGGTCATTCATGGATTAAAAAATATTAGTCCTATCAGCGCTGAGCAGCTAAAGGCTGTGTTACATTTTCACAAATTTAAAGTTGCTTCGCCCGCCTGCATCGCCGATGCTCAACATGTACAAGCCCGGAGGCAGGCTACTGATGTTTATTTTTTCGTTGTTGCTTTGCAATATTTTTTGAAAGACAGGCCTGCCGGCAGTAGTAAGTACCATGGCTGTTTTCCCTTTTAATGTTTGGGACTGCTTACTCTGGATATTTAAAACATCCACTACCGGGTTAGGATAAACGCTCACAACATCGGCAGGTCTGGCAGTAGCAACGCTATCCTCAGCTATTGGTCCACCACTTGCAAGCGAGGCATCACATTGGTAAGATCTCAGAATGCTATTTCGGGGCCCGTTAAGTGCAAAAGCTCCTCTCATTTTATTTTTTTGACCCAGGGTAAACATGTTCATGCAGGCGTCGCCGGTGAGGTCCATAAAGTTCATGAACATATCGCCTGTGGCATTTGGCGTGCAATTGCTCATACGAGGAAATGAGGGACAATCAAAATTGTAGCTTTTTTGCTGAGGCGTATCATCTATACCATCATCTCCGCAATAATCATCACCCCAAATATGTTTTAAGCCCAACCAGTGAGCCACCTCGTGGGTAGTTGTTCGGCCCTTGTTGAAACTGGCTGTTACATTGCCGGTAGTACCAAATACATTGTAAGTAATCACCACACCGTCTTTACTAACATCGCCGCCAGGAGGCGTAGAATACCCCAGCGTGCGACCAAAAATGCGGCAGACCCAAATGTTTAAATAACGTTTGCTATCCCAGGCATCGGCACCGCCTTGTGCCTTAAACTTCATAGCATCATCTGCTGTAAAAAATGTCTTGTTGGTAGGTTTTCTGTTGATGCCTGTAGTGCTCCTTCCATCGGGATCTACTTTGGCCAGGCAAAACATGATACGGCTATCTGCTGCTGCTCCTTTGAATGCAGCGGGAATGAATGATTTATCGGTATTGAGTAAACGAAAATCCTGGTTCAGTACATTTATTTGGGACATCACTTGTTCCAGGGAAATATTTTCAGCCACAGTATTGTATAACACATGGACTACAATAGGAATAGTAATGATCTCGTTGGGAACGGTATCTCTTGCTGGTAAAATTGTTTCGGTAGAAAGCACTTCTCCATTACGAAAGGAAGAGAGCGTTCGGCTATACTCTTCCGTGGCGCAAATACGTTGTGCTTTGCTGCCTGCAAATGTTAGGAGTATGCAGGCTAATATGATAAAAGGTTTCATTTCTCGTAAATGTGTAAGTGTAAGAAATGATCTTATCGGAGGATATACTGGTAATGGCTTACGAAGGAATGTTGGCTAAGAAGGAAAGCGTGCGTGAGCACTATTGGAAGGGAGCAAGCATTGTACCATTATGAAAAATCGGTCAATATCTGTCTCAGAGGTAATCAAAAATAGGGGTTAATTTTAAAATAACAAATATTTGTTTGATCGTCAATAAGTAAAAACTCTTTTTCAAAGTGGTTCTCCCCTATTTTTGCGATAGAAAATCAATCTCGAGCTCATGAAATATTTTTTTGCTGCATTTCTTTTTTTATCCATCAGCGCTTGCAACAATAGTGAAGATGATACAATTGATCGGGATTTAATTCCACAAAAAACTGGAATTGCCGCACCTGTTGCTATCTCTTATAGCCTGGTATCTCAACACCCACACGATACCGGCTCTTATACCCAGGGCCTGGAGTTGTATAAAGGAAAGATGTATGAAGCCAGCGGTGATTATGAAAATTCCTCCCTTCGGGTAACCGATTTTAAAACCGGAAAAGTAGAAAAGAAACACGGCATGGGCTCTGCAACCATATTTGGAGAAGGTATTACAATTTTTAAGGATAAGATCTACCAACTTACCTGGCAAAGCAACATTGTGTATGTTTACGACGTAAATAACATAACCAAACCTACGCAAACTTTTAACTGGCCATATGAAGGCTGGGGTATTACTAACAATGGTACCGATCTCATTATTAGCGATGGCTCTGCCAATTTATACTTCGTAAACCCACAAGATTTTAAAGTAAAAAGCACCGTTGCGGTGCAGACTAACCTTGGCCCGGTTGATAACCTAAACGAATTAGAATTTATTGAGGGTTCTGTATTTGCAAATATTTACACTACGAACAAAATTGTAAAAATAGATCCGGAAAGTGGACACGTAACCGGCATCATGGAGTTTAAAAATCTGTTACAACCTGCGGATAGCATTCCTGGCAGAACAGATTATTTCAATGGCATTGCCTACGATTCTACTACAAAAACAATGTTTGTGACCGGTAAGAGATGGCCGAAATTATTTGAAGTAAAGTTGAACTAGCAACTACCAGCACAAGTGCTAAGAGATTAGATTTTCTTTATTACGTAAATGACAGAACTGCAACGCTTGCTGTCAAACACAGTTTTGATATTAGATATCAGCCCATTTAAAAAAGCGCCCACAACATTCCCTTTGCCATTGCGGTATTGTTCACTAAGCATACTCACATAGAAGCTGTCGAACCACATTGGTTTGGTAGCTATAACCTGCAATCCGTGTTGATTCATAAGCAACTCCATGCTGGCCGGCGAAAAATGGTACAGATGCCGGGGCACATCATAAGCTGCCCAATATTGCTGGTACTGTGCTGCATCTGCGGATGTGTAATTGGGAACCGCCACAAGCAATCTGCCATCTTGCTTTAATATTTTTTTTACCTGGTGAATATAACCGTGCAGATCGTGCACATGTTCCAATACATGCCACATGGTAACGGCATCATAAGTATCTGCTGCCTGGTTGTATAATTCGGGGGAAGGCAGGGCTTTGACGTTGTAAAGGCGCTCCGCATTTTGCCGGGCAGTTTCATCTGGCTCAAATCCCGTTATTTGCCAGCCTGCTTGCCGCATGGTATCCAGAAATGCGCCGGTACCGCAACCAATATCTGCAACGCTCCCCTTCTCTTTCCTGGTGAGAGACTGCAGCATTTTTCTTTTTTGCACAAGCGTTTTACTTCTTACAAAGTGATAGGCCTTGTTGATAAAACCTTGCTGGGTATCGCTGTGAGAAATATAGTTTTCGGATGCGTAGTACGCCCCAATTTCTTCCTGAGAGGGAACATCCTGGGTAAAGGCACCCATGCATTGACGGCACTGAAAAATAGTAAACGATTCACCGGATACCGTATAATCTTTAACCACAAATTTTTGCTGAGTATCGCCGGACTGGCAAAAAGGACAAGCCTCATAATGAATCATACCTACTGAATTAAGGCTGCAAAGAAAGCCAATTTATTCAACTTATCGGGGCGTGCTGTAGGTTTTTGATTCGGTACTGGTAGTCACTTTGAGCCCATTACCGGTTTGCCCCATTTTAAAGTTGCTGTAGTACATGAAAATAACAGCAAGCGCCAGCACTGCAAGAGCCGCTGCCGCCATCCACCACCGAGATTTTGCTATGGGTTCTTCGTGCAGCATTTCCGTCATGGCGGTACTGTTGGTGTGCGTATCCCCCACCAGCATGGGATGCGCCACATCGGGGTGAATCACCCTTTCTGCCAACACATCAGGAAAATAAACAGCGGGAAGCGAAAGCGATTTGAAATGCAGTTTACTATTCTCATCCATATAAAAGCTGCCCACCGTATCTAATGGAAGTTCTTCATAGGCCTGCATATCCTGCAATTGCTTACAATAGTCTTTCAATAATGCTTGAACATCGGCTTCCCGTATGCCGTTATGCTCTGCAATGAAATGGTGCAACCCCGCAGCGGGTATTTCCTTCTCCTCCAGACTAATGAAAGGGATGGGTGCAATCATTCTCTTTTCGCCGGGTAAAAAATGAGCATGACCAGGATTTAACAAGAGGGTGCCAATTGCAGGCAAAGGGCAATTTTTAAACTCGTACAAATAGTGGGTCAATACTTTCTCCATGTTTCAAATGTAGGCGTTAAAAATTAATTAATACACCCCCTACAAGGTTTAAGCCATATACCTGGTAGTTGTGCCAGCGCTCATACTTATCGTTCAATATGTTGTTGGCATTTAACCAGGCACTGAATTGCTTATTCACTTTGTACTCTGCGCCAATACTCAAATCGGTACCACCATTGAGTGCCCTGCTACTGCCTGTCTTTGTAAGGTAATTACCACCATTAAAAAAATACAAATCACTTTTAAGCAATAATTTTTCAAAGGCCCACCATTTCAAAGACCCTGTAAATTCCATCGGTACGGTATGCCAGGCTTTGTTGTTTACATTGAACCCTGTGTAGCCGTTAAAAGTAACACCAGCCGTCAAAGTAAATTTATCCTGGTTAATGTAACTAACGTCGCCGTGCAGTCGCAAATTTTTTGCCTTGGGTTCATACACTACATTGAAGGACTTTTCGTCTGTTGCAGTATCGTTTATAAAAAGGGCAAAGTCACGATAGGTAATCCAACCAGCTTTTGCGTTGAAGTTAAAATGATTGCCAAGGGTTGCCTTGATACCTCCATAATATTCGATCTCTTTAGTATTGAGTTGTTGGGTAAGGTTTGCCAGGTAAGGGTTGATGGCAGCTAAATTGCGGAAAGTATTTTTTACATAGCGTCCTACTAAACCAGCCTGCACCAGAAAGACTTTTTCCTGCAACTTTACTTCTGCATACACATCTGGAAGCCATGTGAAGGTTCCATTGGTCCAGGTTGGCGTGAGGCCGCCATGTAAATTAATGAGCGGAGTAGCATATTCAAATGCAGGGGCAACCTGCAAAATATTATTGGCAAACTTATAATTTGCCGGCAGGCTATTTTTAGTAGCGTAATTGGTAAAATCACCCTTTGCAGAAAGCTTGAAAATTATTTCATCGTTGATTCTTTTCTCTGCGGGCACGTCTATTATGATAGTCGTTTCGCTCAGTTTGTCTTTGTTGGTAAAAAAACTGAGTTGTAGGTTTGGATTGTAGCTAATATCAGCAGCGTTGGAAACGATGTTGCGCACGCCGGCAGACAAACTAATATCCTGGAACTGCTGCCGCACATCAGACTTGCTGTAATTGTACAAGTTTTTATCGTAGCCGTAGAGATAATAATTGTTCAGGGAAACTGCTGCCCCACCATAAATTTCATTTTTGCCTTTGAAATAACTGCCGGTGCCTTTTACTTGCAGCATATTGTAATCCTGGTAAAGCAGGTCGGTTCCTTTAGAACCAATATAGCTGGCAGATAAATTCATCAAACTGGTTTTACCATCCCCAAGGCCGATAGCTGCAGCCAGGTAAGG
>JBKJKD010000341.1:0-2662 GCA_046597635.1 Ferruginibacter sp.
CCGGAAGCCTCATTGACCAACAATGGAGGCTTCCGGTTACGGAACAGGTCAGTTGCCGGATAAAGAAGGACAGATGTATCACGCTACTGTTGATAATTTATATCTTATCCCAACTGCAGAAGTTCCGGTCACCAATATATACCGCGATCTGATTGTAAAGGTAACCGATTTCCCAATCAAGAATGTTGCTTATTCAAACTGCTTTCGTCGCGAAGCCGGATCTTATGGTAAAGATGTTCGTGGTCTGAATCGATTGCATCAGTTTGATAAGGTAGAAATTGTTCAGATTCAACATCCTGATAAGTCTTATGAGACTCTTGAACTGATGGTTGAACATGTTGCAGGGCTTCTTCGCAAGCTGGAATTGCCATTCAGGATATTAAGGTTATGTGGTGGTGATATGAGTTTTACTTCTGCGCTTACCTATGATTTTGAAGTGTACAGTGCGGCTCAGCAAAAATGGCTGGAAGTAAGTTCTGTAAGCAACTTCGAAACTTTCCAAACGAACCGTATGAAAATTCGGTACAAAGATGGTGAAGGCAAAACGCAGTTGGTTCATTCTTTAAATGGTTCTTCCCTCGCCTTGCCACGCATCGTAGCAGCCTTGCTGGAGAACAACCAAAAGCCAGATGGCATTCATTTACCCCGAGCCCTGCACAGTTATTTCGGTGCTACCAAAATTGAAAAATAGTTTTTTGTCCCGCAGATTTTCGACGATAAAAATGCACGCTGATGCTCGCAGATAGTTCTGTGAAAATCTTCGTCCTTCCATCATCTGAAATTAGCTAAAAATCTTCTTAGATCTGCGGTATTCAATCTTCTAAAATCTGCGGGAAAACGCCCAAGAAATCTGCGGAAAACATTTCTAATTAATTTTCGCCCGCTTCTTCAACTCCGCCACTGGCATGCTAATTTGTTTGCCTACCTGTTCTGTCCCTTTGTAGGTCACCACTTTTAAATTGGCTGCACCGTTGGGCACAGACAAGGCAGTTTTATATACCGGGTAAAAACGATCTGGCGGAAATTCATCAAAACTATAATGAATGCTAAGCCCTTCTATTTGTGTAGAAAGTTCAATTTGCAATTGGCCTTTGGGATCTTTTTTTGCAGTGAAAATGGGATCGTACATGCTGCTGGAATAATTCGTTTCCGCCACATCAAAACGTTCCATTTGATTTTCTACCCTTCTGACAAACGAAGGCCAGTTCTTTTTAGAAGCGGGCGACCACACCGATTCCGCAGTAGCCAATGCCCGTGGCCACAACATGTATTGCATGTGGCGCACCGTATGCAATCTTTCGCTCCATAAATTACATTGCCCGCCCAGAATGTACTGCGAATCTACCCCCGGCGGTAAAGGATCAAACTCGTAAGCTTTGTTCAACAATACTTTCGAATAAGTAGGTGGTTCAGCAATGGGGTCACCCTGGTAAAGATCTACATAGGTAAAATCGTTGGGGCTCATCACCACCGGGTGTTTTGCTTTGGCCGCAGCAATGCCACCTTTCATGCCCTGCCAACTCATTACGCTGGCACCACTTGCCAGGCCACCTTCCATTATTTCATCCCAGCCCATCATTTTTTTTCCTTTAGAGTTGATGATCTTTTGCACCCGTTTTACAAAATAACTTTGAACCTCGTGCATGTCTTTCAGTTTTTCTCTTTTCATCAACTGTGCAACCGCAGCACTTTTTTCCCAGTACCCTTTGTAACACTCATCGCCGCCCATGTGTATGTATTCGTAAGGGAAGATGGCTGCGATCTCGGTAAATACCTTATCTAAAAATTCATATACTTTTTCATTGGCTGGGCACAACGTATTGTCCAGTATGCCATAAAATTTTCCGTTGCCGGGCCATATCATAAAACGTTCGCCGGCATTTACCTGGTAAGTACTATCTGTAGTGCAGGTATGTTCCGGGTAGGATGCTACTGCCGCCAAACTGTGCCCGGGCACATCTATTTCTGGCAGGATGGTTACGAAACGATCCTGCGCATAGCGGATCAACTCTTTCATATCTTCCTGTGTGTAAAAGCCTCCATAAGTTTTGGGTTCGTTGGCTGTTGGTTTGGTAAAATCTCCCCAGCGCCCGGTGCGTTCGGCCCGCCATGCACCCACTTCGGTCAACTTGGGCAAACTTTTAATTTCTATGCGCCAGCCCTGGTCGTCACTCAAATGAAGGTGAAGCATGTTAAATTTAAACTTCACCATATCATCAATAAAATCTTTTACCTGCTCTTTGGTAAACCAGTGACGCACCACATCCAGCATCACACCTCTCCATCCAAAGCGGGGATGGTCTTCTATGGTTACAAACGGAACAGTCCAGTTTTTTTGCTTTACCAGTTGTTTACTTTCTATTTCTTTTGGCAGCAATTGCAGCAAGGTTTGCACGCCATAAAAAATACCGGCAGGTTCTGTAGCTTGTAGCGAAATTCCCGAAGCACTTACCCGTAAACGGTAGCTTTCCTTTGGTATGTCCGAATCTTTTACCAGTAATAACGAAATGGTTTGCGAAGCTGATGAATTGTCTGCAGTGACATACTTCACAGACTTGCCACTTGCTGCAGCCAATTGTGTACCCAGCATCTGCTGAATTTTTTGTAAGTCGCTGTTGGCGGTGGTGCCAATAGTTATGGTGGAAGGCAGTTCAAAATTTCC
>JBKJKD010000201.1:0-3006 GCA_046597635.1 Ferruginibacter sp.
GGTCCTTCAGTATCTGGCATGGTTTAACAGGCGAATTGCTATACGACAGCAAAGACTTTATTGATAAAAAAGCATTTGAGCTAGGCAAGTATCCAGACAGCAGGAGCGACGATAAAGGTTGTGAGCCCGAAGGCATTACAACCGGCAGGGTAGGAAATAAAAATATTTTATTTGTAGGCCTGGAAAGGGCCAATGCTGTGATGGTTTTTGAAATGACGAATCCCACAAAGCCCCAATTTCTGCAATTATTGAGTACCGGTGTAGCACCGGAAGGTGTTTTATTTGTGCCTGCTGCCGAAAGCCCAAATGGCAAAAGTATACTCATTGTGAGCAATGAAACAAGCGGGACAGTAAGCATCTTTACTACAAACTAGATAGTAGTGTAACTTTTAGTGGAAGCTAGGCAGCGATGGTTGCCCAGCTTTTTTTATTTTTTGTTTTTCCTTTTTGGTTCCTGCTGCGTAGAACAATGAATACCCCCACCATTCCAATTTTGCGGCATACACTCCACAAATATTTGTTTTCTTCCGGGATAAACTGTTTTGAAAATTTCCCTGATCTTATTTTCTTTTGCCGCAGACGAGCCGTGATTAACGTAAGTTGGTAAGATCACAACGCCATTACTCACCAGGTAATTGAGGTAACTCGATGCCGCTACATTCCATAAGGTATCTCCCAGGGTAGGGCGCTGCTCGGGTATAAAATAGCCTGGCTTCACATTAACGCTGTCTGCATCTTCTAGTTTTTCTTTGACGATTATTTTTCGCTGAATAATATCGGGCAGTGGCACTTTGATAATTCTAAAAGGCTTACCATCCTGATCCGTGGCTGCTTCCAGAATACGAAGGTTTTCTGCCATGCGTTCATAATTCACCTTATTGAACGGATGTTTACTCATCTCTTCCTGATCTACCCATGCAAGTAATATAGTTTGGGGATCTACAAACCTTACAAATTCATCGTTATGCCCGCCCGTACCCCATGTTGAATATTTTTTAAAATGAAGCTGGGTGATATGGGCGTCTTCCAGTAATCCCTGTTTCATCCAAATTACCTTTGTAACACCGAGCGCTTTTTTAAATGCGTCTTCGAGTTCCTGCTTTGATTTGCCAGGGTTGCGTTGCATGGCTACCGCTTCGCATAAAATCAGTACACCTTTTCCGTTTACTTCTATCGCTCCGCCTTCTATAACAATATCAGATTTTACGATGGCTGCTTTTGTGGCCACAGCCATCAGGCTATCAATCGTACCCGTATTCTTATCAAGTTTATCCAGTCTTTTCTGAACACTATCTTTATTGTTGTGATAGTATTGGTTGTACCAGCCTTCCATACCATACAAACTCCAATTAAAATCTGCTGCGGCCAAGTCCCCTTTATTGTTTATCAGGAATGCTGCTCCGTGATCCCTTATCCAATAACGCTCTCCGGGCATTGTATAAAATAAAATAGCAGAGGTATCAATGTCTGACCGGGACAAATACGCTTTGCAGATGCTTAACAATGAATCGTTACGAACAGCTATTTTAACCTGTACAGTTGGCATTAGTCCCTTTATTACCTTGGCAATAACCGGGTAATAACTGCTGTCATTATCTTCCCATCCCAGCCAAACAGCCTCATGAGGTTCCCATTCGCCAGGCATATAAAAAGAGGCGTCGTCTGTTTTATGCTTACAGGCAATCAAACAGGTTAGTAAATAAAAAATGATCAGCTGCTTCATGTATGTATTTTTTTGTTTTGAGGAGTTTTTATTTTGGTAAATAAATTTACTCCTTGTTTCAAATTTATTTTTCTTTTTTATAAAAAGCTTTTGAACTCACCTGATAAATATTGCAGTAGCATACACGAGCAAAACAAAATACTGAACCCTTAATGATTTGCGGAAGTATCAAAGCTTCTTTTGTATTCAGCTGTTGCTAATTTTTCTTCAACCTTATTCATCCTGCATTTTCTCCATCACATCCTTGAAATCGGGCAAACCCAAAAATGCAGTGAAATCGATAATTATTTTCAGCGTTCTAATAATTAGAAAAGCAAAAAAACCGGTTACCTCAGGTAACCGGTTTTTTTTAAAGCTATAAGTTTAGTGTAGCTGTATCATAGCTGTAGTCATTTTGTTTCCAGTGATTTTGCATTGTTCACTTGCATGTTATGCAAAGTTTCAATTTTTAAATTTCTTCTTTCCTGTATTTTGTCCTTATGCATATCTGCAAGGGTAGGAGCTATAACCAACGACACGATGCTCATCAATTTGATCAGTATGTTCATAGAAGGGCCCGAAGTATCTTTAAAAGGATCGCCTACGGTATCTCCAGTAACAGAAGCTTTGTGTGGTTCGGATTTTTTGTAGAACATTTCACCGTTTATTTCCACACCTTTTTCAAATGATTTTTTAGCATTGTCCCATGCACCACCGGCATTGTTTTGGAACATTCCCATCAGCACACCTGTTACTGTGGCGCCTGCAAGAAAACCTCCCAACACTTCTGGCCCAAAAATAAAGCCTACTGCAAGCGGAGAAATTAAAGCAATTGCACCTGGCAACATCATCTTTTTAAGCGATGCTTCTGTAGAAATAGCCACACATTTATCATATTCAGGTTTGCCGGTACCTTCCATAATGCCGGGAATGGTACGGAACTGGCGACGTACTTCTTCTACCATTGCCATGGCCGCTTCACCCACAGCCCTGATGGCCAAAGATGAAAATATAAAAGGAATCATGCCACCCACAAACAAACCAGCTAATACATCGGCATTATAAATATCAATACCATCAATTTTTGCAATACCCACAAAAGCGGCAAATAGTGCCAGCGCTGTTAAGGCTGCAGAGGCAATGGCAAAGCCTTTTCCACTTGCTGCAGTAGTGTTACCCACGGCATCAAGGATATCTGTTTTTTCACGAACATCAGCAGGTAATTCACTCATTTCTGCAATACCACCTGCATTGTCAGCAATAGGTCCGAAAGCATCAATGGCCAATTGCATAGCAGTAGTTGC
>JBKJKD010000299.1:0-2911 GCA_046597635.1 Ferruginibacter sp.
GAAAGAACAAAAAACTAGCGATCATGGCACTGGCAAATAAATTACTAAAACAGGTTTTTGGGGTTGTAAGAACGGGAACTTTGTTCGACAGAAAATATAATGGAAGTATAGCTTGATTTATTTGGTTTTATGCACAGTTCGTGTTATAGACAGCCCTTCATCGTCAAGCTATTTAGGCTGATTAAACATATAGCGGGCAATTTTCCATTCACCGTTGTCCTTTCTTAAAAGGAAAAACTCCCTGTTTTCCTCTGGTGTCGTTTCGCCTGTTGCATGTATAAGTGTTGTGCCGTTAGAAAGCGTACGGGCAAATGCAATGTCATCCCTGATTATTATCTCGTCAATTTTTACAGTTACGTTTAATTGAATGGCTTTAAATACATTTTCATAAGCTACCACTAATTGGTCTGTGCCAGAAGCTGTTGGAAATTTGGTAGGCATAAACACACCATCTGAAGTGTATGAACCTACTGCAGTTTTAACGTCTGATGCGTTTAATGAACCGAAATATGTATTTAATGTTTTTTCAATTGCTATTTTTTCCTGATTTTCCATTGTTGTTGTTTTTTGATTTTTAGTATTATTTTGATTTTTTTCCTGGTTGTTGCAGGATGCCATTAATGCAAACAGCATGACTGCTATGATTATTTTTTTCATAGGTGATTATATTGCATGTTGATTAACTGCTTCCTTTGCTTCTTCTAAGGTTGCTGTTTTGCCCAATGCTCCAAATTCATGCAGGTCGCCAAATACTTCAATACGTATTGACTGGTCAATACCGCCAACATGAAAAGGTGTGAAGCCGCTGGCAGTAATCAATTCTTCAATTTTGTTATTGTTATTGGTACTGTCTGAAGCATAAAACAATACTTTTCTTTCAGGTATTGCAAAAGCACCTTTAAGCAATGAAGCAGCACCCAACGTTCCAAAAGCTTTTACTAATACAGCAGTGGCTGGGGTTAATTCATTTAAAACTTTACCAGCAGATAAATCCTGGTCAATAATTTTTTTGAAGCCGCCATTCCCGTCGGGTGCAATAGGGTTTGAAACATCTACAATTACTTTTCCAGCTAACTCATTTGCATAAGTTTTTAAAAAGTCTTTTATTTTGTCAAAGTAAATAGCAGGGATTACTACATCAGCATTATTAATAGCAGTTGCTATTTCTTCGGCTGTAGCATTACTGCCTAAGCTACTGGCAAACTCTTGTGCTTTGTTTAATTCCCTTGAGGCTACAATTACGGGATGGTTTCCTTTTGTAAGATTTGTAGTAACAGCCTTACCAATATTACCTAAGCCAATGATAGCTACTTTTGTGCTTGATGATTGAGTGTTCATTGTTTTTATGTTTTAAATTTTGTTTGTCGTTATTGACAATACAAAAGTGCAACAAACCAAAGGCTTGTTCCTATAACATAGAACAAGAAATAGTCTTAATGTAGATTAAGGGTGTATTTACTTTTGAAGTCTTGTGTTCCTGATTTTGCTTAAAAACTCTGGGGTAATGCCTAAATAAGAAGCTATTTGGGTGTTGGGTAAACGGTTAGCCAAATTGGGGTATTGCTCTAAAAAATTTTCATAACGTTCATAAGCGGTTGCACTGAACATTTGCAACAGGCGGTTTTGTAGTTCAATATATTTATCTTCAATTATTACCCTGAAATTCCTGTCGAACTTCGGGTAGTTGTTGTACAAATACCATAAGTCCCCTTTTGAAAGTTGAAAAATAATGGTTGGTTCAATAGCTTCAATAAATAATTTGGATGGTCTTTCTTTATGCAAGCTGTCAATATCAGCAATCCATTCGTCTTCTGCCGCAAAAAGCAAGTTGTGCTCCACGCCTGAATTGTCAATAGCGTACATTTTAAAACAGCCTTCAGCAACATAAGTGAAATATTTACAAATATCACCCTCTTGCAAAATGTATTGTTTACGTTTTATTTTGCGTTGTACCAAACGACTTTTCAAGGCTTCTTTCTCCTTATCGCCCAAGGGAAGGTTTTTGTCAAAATGTTTAATGATATTTTCCATTACGAAGTGTCTGTTACGGTTGCCTATAACGAGAGTTTGCGAAAAAACTTCCGCCTACCAAATATACACACAATGTGAATAGAGCAAACTACTGCAGAGTGTTTGTGTAAGTGGATACATGAACTTTGTAACAGGAACTTTCCGCCCCCAAGGGAGTTGCAGGAACGGAATCTTTATTCGACAGAAAATATTGTGATTGTATAGCTTGATTCATTTGGGTTTATGCACAGTTCGTGTTATAGTCAGTATTTTTTAGGTTGATTATTTTGCTTTGTGGATTTAGGTGTCGTCTTCAATAGTCAGTTCATTAATGATTGTCTTTATATTTTTCCTATCCTTGAAAATTGTAATTGGTTGAAACGAAATAACACTTCCAGTTGGTCGGCTATTAATTAGCAATTTATCATTGTCAGGAATTATTGTTACTACCTCTCCCCAAGAAAACCAGGAAATATTAGTGGTTCCTTGAAAATAGCCAAGTTTATAGTATTTAAAATTATCCAGTTTCGACTTTTGTAGCGCATTGTCAATTTTGGTAATAGTCAGTTTCTTGAAATAGTACAATTCAAAAACTTGATTTTGATAAAGTCGTTTACCGAAAAAAAAAGTCAAGAACAGACCTATTGTAAAAATGACGATTGCACCAAATTTTAAGTTCGTTATATTGTTTTTGAAACCTGAAACTGCCATAAAAAAACCTGCAACTGCGATAGCAAGGGGAAATAGAATAATGAAGTATCTGCTATAGAAGTCTTCAAACGTAACAGTCCACTGTTTGTTTTTCTTTATTATTTCGAGTTCATCTTTTGTCAATTGGAAGGGTGTTAAGTTGTATAAAATAGATTGTTTGTCATGTGTTTTTCCTACTGATTGAACTGTC
>JBKJKD010000001.1:0-5669 GCA_046597635.1 Ferruginibacter sp.
CGGCGCTTTAATGCAGAGATTTCCTTTCAGTATTCCATCTTCATCAGGCTTCGTAACTTCCATCCCTTGCTCATCTACCAGTAACGGTTGTACGCCGGGTAACGGTAGCGTGGCCCAACTCGGCTTAGCCGGCGTAACACCTGCAAGATTGCTAATTAAACCGCCGCCGGTTTCCGTTTGCCACCAGGTATCTATGATGGGACATTTGCCTTTGCCAATATTTTGATAGTACCAATGCCAGGCTTCTTCGTTTATCGGCTCGCCTACGGTACCCAATACTTTTAAACTCGATAAATCTTTCCCTTCAATAAAGCTGGTGCCATAACTCATCAAACTGCGGATGGCAGTGGGCGCTGTGTAAATACAATTTACTTTGTGCCTTGCTACAATGTCCCAAAAGCGGCCGGCATCTGGCCAGGTGGGTATGCCTTCAAAAATAACGGAGGTAGCTCCTGCAGAGAGCGGACCATACACCACATAGCTATGCCCGGTTATCCACCCGATGTCTGCCGTGCAAAAGTGCACATCGCCAGGCTTGTATTGAAACATGTTTACAAAAGTATAGGTGGTCCACACCATATACCCCGCCACACTGTGCACCACACCTTTTGGTTTTCCGGTAGAGCCCGAAGTGTACAAAATAAACAATGGGTCTTCTGCATCCATAGCCACTGCCGGGAACGACACCACGCCATCTTTTTCAATCTGCGATTCTGCATATTCCATTTCATCTTCCCACCACACATCTCTTCCTTTCAGCATAGACACAGGGGTTCTTGTTCTCGTATACACAATCACCCGCTTCACTGTTCTGTTTCCAATCAAGGCGTCGTCAATGGTAGCTTTTAGCGGAATGTCTTTGCCGCCACGAAAAGCGCCATCACAGGTTATGATAAAAGTTGCTTCTGCATCGTACAACCTGTCTGCAATACTTTGCGCACTAAAGCCACCAAAAATTACACTGTGCACTGCTCCGATGCGGGCACAGCCGAGCACGGCATAGGTCAACTCTGGTACCATGCCCATATAGATGCATACCCGATCCCCTTTTTTAACGCCATTATTTACGAGCATTTGAGCTACCTGGCACACCCGCTTGTGCAACCTTGCATAAGTCACCGTTCTCACTCTTTCTTCAGGATGGTTTGGCTCCCATATAAATGCAGGCTCGTCTGCTTTCTCAGGTAAGTGTCGGTCTATACAATTTTCGGTAATGTTGAGTTGCGCATTTTTAAACCACTCAATTTTGGGCTCAGTAAAATTCCATTCCAATACTTTGTCCCACTTCTGTTTCCACACAAAGTTCTCCGCCACAGCTTCCCAAAATGCTTCGGGATCTTCCACGCTTTTTTTATAGTCGGAATGGTATTGTTCTAAACTTTTGATCTGGTAAGGATATCCCATGGCTCATTTTTTTTCTTCTTCAAAAATAATCAATTGAAATTCTAGAAGTCGGATTTAAAAAAAATCAGGAGATACCCGGGAGGCCCTTCTATTAGAAAGAGATCATTACTGTATTTTTTCTTTGATGTGCTACTCGTTTAAAAAAGCATGTATCTTCCTTTTCCATTATTTTGTATATGAACTCAGCAAACCAATCACAAGGCATCGGCAAGGTCATCTTCTCCTCTTCTCTGGGAACACTTATAGAATGGTACGACTTTTACATTTTTGGCATGTTGGCCAAAACTATCTCTACCCAATTTTTTCCGGAGGGAAATGAAACGGCAGCGTTGCTGAGTACGTTGGCCATTTTTGCAGCGGGCTTTCTGGTGCGCCCTTTTGGTGCTTTATTTTTTGGACGGCTCGGAGATATGATCGGAAGAAAATATACTTTCTTACTCACGCTCGTGCTCATGGGGGGTTCTACTTTTTTAATCGGGCTGGTGCCTGCATACAAAAGCATTGGCATGGCGGCCCCCCTGCTGGTGTTATTTTTAAGATTAGTTCAAGGCCTTGCACTGGGAGGAGAGTATGGCGGTGCGGCAACTTATGTGGCAGAACATTCACCGGCCCACCGCCGGGGCTACTTTACTGCCTGGATACAAACTACGGCAACGCTGGGTTTGTTTGTGGCGCTTGGTGTTATCATGGCGGTAAAAGCCAACATGAGCGATGCAGCATTTAACAGCGAGTGGGGCGGCTGGCGGTATCCGTTTTGGCTGTCTATTTTATTGGTAGGTGTTTCTATTTACATCCGTTTAAAAATGAGTGAGTCTCCTTTGTATGCAGCCTTAAAAAAAGAAGGCAAAACTTCTACCAATCCCCTCAAAGAAAGTTTTGGCCACAAGGGCAATTTTAAAATGGTTTTGCTTGCCTTGTTTGGTGCTGTAATGGGGCAAGGCGTTATCTGGTACACAGGTCAATTCTATGCACAATCGTTTTTAGAAAATACGGTGAAGATTGAATTCATGCAAAACCGGGAAATCTTGTTGTGGGGCATTGGCCTGGCCACCCCTTTCTTTTTAGTATTTGGCGCACTCAGCGATAAGATTGGTAGAAAATGGATCATGCTCACTGGCATGCTGCTGGGCGTACTTTTTTACAGGCCGATTTTTAACAGCATGCTACAATCTGCAGATGCAAAAGAATGGGTAAAGGGAGATTTAATATTTCTTAAAGAAGACACGAAGATTTTGTTCAATGGAAAAGACTCTGTATTGCAAATTGCTACGCAGTACCAGGCTGCAGATGAGTCCAGATTTACAAGGGTCATATTAGATACACTACCGCAAGGGCAACAACAAACTATGGTAACAGCCAATGCTCATGCTGTTTACAAAGACAAGATCCTATCATCGTCGTTAAAATGGAAATTCATTGGGCTGGTATGGATCATGATTATTTTTGTGACGATGGTGTATGGCCCGGTGGCAGCCTTCCTGGTAGAGTTGTTCCCTACAAAAATCCGGTATACCTCTATGAGTTTGCCTTATCATATTGGCAATGGTGTGTTTGGCGGACTGGTTCCTTTCATTGCTACTTTGCTAAGTGCAACTTATACCAATGACCCACTCGTGGGGCTTTGGTATCCCATTGGTATTGCAGCACTTTGCTTTGTAATTGGGGCCTTGTACCTGAACAATAAAATTGATGAGGAAGTAAACGACTAAACCTGCTTGCCGGCAGGCAGCACTGAAAAATATGAATAAACTTAAAAGATGGATGGGCTGCGCCTGGATGCTGATTGCACCCACCGCCATGTATGTATTGATTGCAGGAGCACTACAGAACATCAGCAGTACTGGCACAAAGGATATCAACAACCCCGTGCCATGGATCATCATCATTACGATTTTTACTCCCATCGCTATCGGGCTGATGATCTTTGGATTTTATGCACTCAATGGTGAGTACGACAAACTTCCGGAAAGTTCAGAGGAAATTTAAAACTCCTACTCTCCGACCTCCTCCAAAGAAAAGGTTGTCAGCGGCTTTTAGAAAAACGAGGAAAAAGCATCGGCACCCTCCTTTTATAAATACGGTATTCATTCCCGTATTCCAGGAGCAGCTTTTGCTCTTCCAGCAAAGTACCTCCTACCGTATAGGCAATCAGGATAAACACTGCCAACCCATTACTATACCGCGGCCAGTACAACGCTATCCCAATCAAAAAAAGAAATGTGCCTAAATACAAAGGGTGCCTCACCCATTTGTGCATGCCGCCAATTTGGAGCTTTGATTGGCTACTTTCTTTGAAGAGCCCACTCAACTGTTTAAAATATTTTGCAATACAGGCCAGCATAATGGCCAGCCCGCCAACCATACATATACCAGCGATACTATTGGTGACAGCATTACTTCGATAAATTTCGGGGCTATCGGTGTTGGCATGAAAGTATAAAAGCCAGCCCAGCGTGCCCAAGGCAAAAAGATTATACAGAATCCGATAGGTCGGAGTAGAAATATTCATCAAGCCCATTAAGCGGTTTTTTATGTGGCCGTTTGCCAATAAGCTGTGAAAAAAACAATATATAAGCCATAGGAATCCTAAAACCAGGTGAATTTTAATCATTTTTCAAAGTTAATAATTGACGTTACACCAAAAGCCCTACATTTGCACTTTATTAATACAATACAATTAAACAAAATGGACACAAAAAATCAAGGTACAGTTAAGTTTTTTAACTCAGAAAAAGGATTCGGATTTATTAAACATTCAGATTCTGACAAAGAAACTTTCGTACACGTAAGCGGACTTATCAATGACATCAAAGAAGGTGATCAAGTTGAATTTGAACTGCAAAACGGAAAAAAAGGAATGAACGCTGTTAACGTAACAGTTATAGGATAAACTATATCATTTAAACTTTCTGAAGGGTTACTGTTTTACAGTAACCCTTTTTCATGCCCCTTCTTTTGTATAAAAACTAACAAACACTTTGCAGAAGGGATGATCAAACCCTATATTTTTACAAAAAAATTATTAAATGAAGCAAATATTACTTTCCCTTTTGGTTTTTACCACACTCGTTGGCCAGGCACAAACTGTAAATCTTAGCAAGGGGCAACTGATCACCATCACCATAACCAGTACACAGGATATGGAAATGACCGGTATGCAAATTAAAAACAACAGCAACAGCACAAGCCTGCTGCAGGTGAACGATGCCGGCAAAGACAACTTCACCGCATCTTATAAACTAAATAAGCTGAACCTGAACATGGAAATGATGGGCCAGCAGCAAAGCTTTGATTCTGAGAAACCTGAAGACAAGGACAGTGAAATTGGTAAATCTTTTGCCGGAAAAATTGGTAAAGCGGTACCGGTGCTTATCAATAGAAATACAGGCGAAGTAATCGTGAAAGATCCGGAGGCAGACACAACATCAGCTGCAGCACAAGAAAACCCTTTGGAAGGAATCATGGAATCTTTTGGAGCCGCTGGCGATGATGCGACTGCAGGCACGGCTTTTTTTGTAATACCAAAAGATAAAAAGAATGGAGACAGCTGGACAGACTCCAGTTCTAACAACAAAATGAAAGAAGTTAAAACCTATACTTTAAAATCAATTGAAGCTGGCATTGCCACGGTACAATTATTTTCTACCATGCAAGGCAGTAGCAGCATGGAAACTCAGGGCATGCAAATGGATATGTCTTTGTCTGCAAAAACAGAGGGAGAAATACTGGTAGATCCTAAAACTTCTTTGGTAAAAAAACGCAGCAGCGTGATGGATCTCACCGGCACGCTGGATATGATGGGACAGTCCGTACCCATCAGCTCAAAAGCTATTGTGAATATTACCTACAACTAATGTTTGAAAATAATGTATAAAACTGCCCCTCTTCGGGGCTTTTTTTATGACCGACGGCTACGAAGCAACCAATAAAAGCCGGCTGCTGAAAGAGCACAAACCAGCGCTGCGATCAACCATAGGTTGTAAAAGCCTACCTGGTGCGCCAGGGCCGAACCACTGCTACTGCCAATTACTTGTGCGGTGCTCCATGCCATGGTATACATTCCTGCATATCGGCCACGGTTGTTTGTATTGCTTCTGTTAATGTAGTAACTGTTCATAAACGGCAGAGAAACCATTTCAGCCACCGTGAGCATGAGTATGGCGAGCAGGGCAACCAAAAACCCGCTGGCCAGCGGAAGGTTGAGCAGCAGAAATGATACTCCCATCAGTAGGGTGCCTATAGCCGTAAGATACAAGTACGGTTTC
>JBKJKD010000014.1:0-8410 GCA_046597635.1 Ferruginibacter sp.
CGGCGCTTTAACGACTTATAAAGAGATTGAAAAAAATAACCCCGGCGCTTATAACATCATTACAATGGGTCCGTTCGGCCATGGTGACTGGGCACAGGAAAAAGGCCATCATAAGCACCACCAGTTATATTGGGGCGATAGCCTGGCAACTTTTTACCAAAGAAATATTGAGGGGAAATTCTTTAATCACTTTTTGAAGGGAGCCGGCGATGGCAAGACAGGTTTGCCGGATGCCTATATGTTTAACACCGGCAAAAAAGAATACGAAAGATTTGCACAGTGGCCCCCGGCAGACCATGTATCAAAGAAACTCTATTTTCAAAAAGGCGAAGCGCTCAGCTTTAGCGCTCCTGCCGGAAACAGCTACAGCGAGTTTGTAAGCGATCCTAAAAAGCCCGTCCCTTACACAATGGATATAGCGGGCTCCTTTGATATTACTCCAAGAAATTACATGAGCGAGGACCAACGCTTTGCAGCCAGTAGACCAGACGTATTGGTTTTTGAAACAGAACCCCTCACTGAAGACATCACACTGGGCGGGGAGATCATGGCAAGGCTACAAGTGAGCACCACAGGCAGTGATGCAGACTGGGTAGTAAAACTAATCGACGTGTATCCGGGCGATGAAAAGAACAGCCCCTACACCGATAAAGGCGTTACGCTCGCAGGCTACCAGCACATGGTGCGAAGCGAAATAATGCGCAGTCGTTTTAGAAACAGTTTTGAAAAACCTGAACCGATGCAACCCAATAAAATTACCCCAGTAAATTTTGCTCTGCAGGATGTGCTGCATACTTTTAAAAAAGGCCATCGTATTATGGTGCAGGTACAAAGCACCTGGTTCCCAGCCTTTGACAGAAACCCTCAAAAGTATGTGCCTAATATTTATAAAGCAGCGCCCTCAGATTTTATCAAGGCTACGCATAAAGTATATCACAGTGCGGCGGCAGCGAGCTACCTGGAAGTGAGTGTACTAAAATAACCGATATGCAAAACAAATGGTGAGCAGAGGGTGCTCACCATTTGTTTATATAAAAATACCATACAATTATTCTGGCATCATTAGTAGCCTTACCGTGTTCTTACAGCGTAAAGCCATCCATTAAAAGAGTTACCATTTTTAAAAAGGGCTTCTCTAATCTTGCTTGCTGCACAAATTCTGCCTCCAATCAAAATTGGTACCGAAGGGCGGGGCAAAATTCAATCATCAAGAGGCTCTGGTAAGAATACCACATGCATTGGAGCTCAGCCAGCCAAGCAGCCAGCAGCAAGTGTCAAGGCGGGTAAATTGCAAAAGACTATCTTTTTAAAATCGGCCTAAAATCTTAATTATACCGCTTTTTTACAGTATCTTAATAGCAGATTAGTTTTTTGAATAAGGGGTACTCTACATTTTTTAAACTCCAAGCAATTAATTATGAATCCTTCTTCCGATAAGTTTTTTCCCGCCGCAATGGAAGATATTTTTGACCGCATAACGGATGCCATTGTAGCACTGGATAATGATTGGTGCTACACCTACATGAACAAGAAAGCTGGAGAAATTTTTAACCGCAATCCCACTAAAATGATTGGAAGGCATATCTGGACGGAATTTCCTGAAGCTATCGACCAGATTTTTTATAAAGCCTATCACAAGGCAATGGCCACGCAGCAATACATTCATGTGGAGGAATATTACCCTCCCTATGATAAATGGTTCGAAAACCATATCTATCCATCGCCGGAAGGCTTATCTATTTTGTTCAGGGATATAACAGAACAAAAAGAAATAGAGCAGTTGCTTCAGGAAAGCAAAGAGAAGTTTGCAACCATTTTTAAAGCGGCTCCAGGATCCATCATACTTTCTTCGTTACCGGATGGAAGAATGGTGGAAGTAAATGATAACTTTTCACTCATAACCGGCTACAGCAGCAAAGAAGCCATTGGTAAGACTACCGCAGACTTGAATCTGTGGACAGATCCATCAGAACGCAAACGCTTTCTATCGTTGCTGGAAGTAAGCGGAGTTGTAAAGGATTTTGAAGCAGATTTAAATCACAAGTCTGGAGCTATACTTAGGGGGATCATCTCTGGTCATGTCATCAGCATATCAGAGAAGAAATACGTATTTGGTATTTTCTATGACATTACGGAACGCAGAAAGCTTGAGGAAAAGCAGTCGCTGTTTTCGACCATAGTCAATTCTACCGATGACGGTGTGCTGAGTAAAAATCTGGAGGGTATTATTACGAGCTGGAACCCAGGAGCAGAAAAACTTTTTGGCTATTCTTTAGAAGAGATAGCCGGAAAACACATATCCATTTTGACAGCCGGGCATCATTCAAATGAAGAAAAAGAAATAACTGAACTGATCAAACGGGGAAGTTCACTAGTTCATTATGAAACAGAGAGAACAAGAAAGGACGGGACGAATATCCAGGTCTGTCTAACCATATCTCCTCTTAAAGATTTGATGGGCAATACGGTAGGGGCCACGGAAATTTCGAGGGATATTACGGAAACAAAAAAATTAGAGGATCTCTTAGATAAAACCAACAGGCTTGCACGAATTGGAACCTGGGAAGCTAACCTCGAAACCGGAAAAGTTTACTGGTCTCCGGTAACTTGTGAAATTCACGAAACGGATGTAGATTATGAACCAACCCTTTCTAAATGTATTGACTTTTATAAAGAAGGCCAAAACCGTGAAACGATAATAAAATGTGTGCAAGCCTGCATAAACAATGGAACAGCATGGGACGAAGAATTACAGATTGTAACGCTCAAAGGAAATGTGAAGTGGATACGAACGATCAGCCAGGGAGAATTCAGGGATGGCAAATGCATCCGGTTTTACGGCAGTTTCCAGGATATAGATGAAAAGAAAAAAGCGGAACAAAAACTTAGGGAAAGCGAGGAATTTAACCGCACAATTTTAGAAAGTAGCCTCGATTGCATAAAGATGATGGATAATAAAGGCCGCCTGCAGTTTATAAATAGCAATGGTTGTAAGTTATTAGAAGTAGACGACTTTTGCGATGTAAAAAACAGGTATTGGTGGGACATGTGGGGAGAAGACAATAAACAAATTGTTAAGGAGTCTTTAAAGAAATCTTTGGCGGGGGGAACTGCACATTTTGAAGCATTTTGTGCGACAGCTAAAGGAAATCCAAAATGGTGGGATGTAGTGGTATCACCTGTTGCGAAAACAGCATTAGGTACACAGCAAATCATTTCTGTTTCCAGGGACATTACGGAAAAAAAGAATTTGGAAGACCTGTTAGATAAATCGAACAGGCTTGCCAAAATTGGAAACTGGGAAGCCAACCTGGTAGAAGGAACTGCTTACTGGTCTGCCGTTACGAAAGAAATTCATGAAACAGCACCAGACTATGTGCCGGACTTTGCACAGGGGCTTGGCTTTTTCCTGGAAGGTAAAAACAGGGATCAGATTACACAATGCGTACAAGCCTGCATTGAAGATGGTACTGCATGGGATCAGGAATTACAAATTGTTACAGCGAAGGGAAATTTAAAATGGGTAAGAACTATTGGAAATGCAGCATTCAAGGATGGCAAATGTACCAGGTTTTACGGCAGCTTCCAGGATATAGATGAACGAAAAAAAGCAGAACAGGAACTGGCCCAAAGTGAAAACCATCTTCGTACCATATTACAAACCGAACCGGAATGTATTAAACTGCTCGGGCCAAAAGGTGAATTACTCGACATGAATCCTGCCGGCCTGGCCATGCTGGAAGCCGACAGCCTTGACCAGCTTTTAGGTCATAATGTAGCGGAATTACTCATGCCCGAATATAAGACTGCCTTTGCCCAATTGACCAACGAGGTTTTTAAAGGGAACACTGGAAAATTGGAATTTGAAATTAAGGGGTTAAAGGGAACTGATCGCTGGCTGGAGACAAATGCGGTTCCTTTAAAGGATGCCGACGGAAAAATTATTTCATTGCTAGGGGTAACCCGGGATATAACCGAAAGCAAAAAAGCGGAACAGGCATTGATAGAAAGCGAAGAAAAATACCGCTCGCTCATTCAAAACTCTCCCGACATTATCATGCAACTGGATCTTGAAGAAAAAGTGCAGTTTATTAATTTTACTGAGGCTGGATTTAACAAAGAGCAGGTTATTGGCATAAGTGCTTACGAGTTTGTAATGTCTGAATTTCATGAAGTGGTGAGGGAGGCTCATAAAAAAGTAGTAGAAACCCAACAATCACAAACATATGAAACGGCTGGTCTCGGGCTTGATGGGGTTAAGCGGTGGTTCTTCACAAATGCGGGACCTATAGTTATCAATGATAAAGTAACAGGTATTACTTTAATTACAAGAGACATTAGTGAACGTAAAAAAGCAGAAGAAGAAATATTATCTACAACCGCTCAATTAAGGCTGCTGGCAGCTCACCTTCAAAATATAAGGGAAGAAGAGCGCAAACGAATTGGCAGAGAAATACATGACGACCTTGGCCAGCAATTGACGGCTATTAAAATGGATGTGGCCTGGATTGACAAAAAAACTACCGATGAATTTTCCCTTATCAAACCGAAATTAAAAAACATCATTACGCTACTGGATGGTAGCAACGAATCGGTACGCAAAATATTAAATGAACTACGTGCCGGCGTACTGGATAGTTATGGCCTGGTAGATGCATTGGAATGGCAGGGCAAACAGTTCACCCTTAATACCGGCATCCCCCTTTTATTCAGCAGCAACAAGGCTGGTATACCTACAGATGAGGCAATAACTACCTGTATCTACCGTGTTTTTCAAGAGAGCCTCACCAATATTACCAAATACGCCAACGCTAAAAAAGTTACCAGTTCATTGACCTACTCAGATGAAAAAATTCTATTGGAAATAAAAGACAATGGTGTAGGTTTTGACATCATGATGCTAAAAAGCAATCAATCGTTTGGTATTTTGGGTATGAAAGAAAGGGTAGCTTCGCTAAGCGGACATTTTGAACTGCTGTCTTTACCTGGCAAAGGAACAACCATCAAAATCAGTTTGCCATTAAACAAATAAACACAGCATGCAGGCAACACAAACTTTTAGACGTATAATTTTAGCCGATGACCATAGCTTTATTAGGCTGGGGCTTATGCAGATCCTTAAAGATGAATATCCATCCATTGAGATAAAAGAAGTGGGCGATGGTGAGAGCCTGGTTAAAGAAGTAAGCTTGCACGATTGGGATCTCGTGATATCCGACCTTGACATGCCAGGCCGAAGCGGTCTGGATGCGCTGGAGCAGATCAAACTAATAAAACCCCTCCTGCCGGTACTCATACTCAGTATTTATACAGATGACCTCTATGCCGTAAGGGTATTAAAAGCAGGCGGATCTGGTTATTTAAATAAAAATGCCGCACCGTATGAATTGATACACGCATTGCAGCGCATTGCCCTCGGTAAAAAATACATCACTCCGGAGATTGCAGAAAAATTATTGGGCTCACCCGATACCAATAAAAAGCCTCATGAACTACTAACCAACCGGGAGTTCGAAATTTTTAAACTCCTTGCAGTAGGCAAAACTATTACGCAGATAGCAGAGGCACTTTCCCTGGCACTAACCACCATAAGTACCCACCGAAGCAGGATCATGGAAAAGTTGGGGCTGTCTACCAATGCTGAATTAACCCGTTACGCCATTGCCCGCCATATCATTTCTGATATAGACCTTTAACCAAGTCATCTTCCTGAGCTCTCCTTCCGATAGTATTATTACTACCCCTCGCAGCGTAGGTTATTCTATTAATCTTAATGCTACACTACTATTTTTTTTACAGGCCTGATTATCGTCCTTTGCCATTAGAAAATCAGAGAAATGAAATGAATGTACTGATTCTTGACAGATCGAAAGAACTTACAAAAAGAATAATAGATCATATTGAAGAAACCAATGAAGGGATCAGTTTCTGTAGTGCTGCATCTCATAGTGGCGCCGTAAATCATTTGAAACAATACAATCCTGATGTAGTATTGCTGGATTTGAATTTCTGCGGTAATACCGCCACAGAGCTGTTACAAACAATTAAGCAACGAAATGGTAACACCGTGGTGATAATCTGGTACAATCATGCCAGTTATTATGGCCTCAAGATATGCAAAGAACAGGGTGCAGATTATCTGCTTAACAAATATGACGAGTTTGAAAAAATACCAGAACTCATAACCACCATTCGCTTAAAGGCATTGAAAAATTATTAGCATTATTAAACCTGTAGAAGAACCAATTGACATGCACAAACAGCAGAAGAAATTAGCAAGATGATTCAGAAGAAGAATGCTGTTTGTGCTGTTTTTTCGGCAGTCATGCTTTACACGAACTTTTTGGGCAAACAACCCAAAACGAACGGATCCTGATAACATTTAGTGATTTTAACAACTCTCCAAAAATTGAACTTGCTTCTAAAACTATCCAATTAACTTACCTGCTGTTTGTTGTTAACTGTCACAGTATCTATACTAAAAATTTTTTACTCAACTTTTCTTCAGTACAACGCCCTCTTGTGGGTTTGAGACTCTACTACTCGCCTGCCGATCGACCGGAATAAACACCGAAAAAACAGAACCTTCCTCACCAGTACTTTCCACCCACAACTTACCCTTAAACTTCTTAATTATTTCAGAGCTGATGAATAGCCCTATACCCAGGCCGGGAAAGGTAGATTGAGTATCTGTTGTAATCCGGGAAAACTCCTCAAAAACCTTGTGAGTATAGCCGGGGGTAATACCAATACCAAAATCCTGCACACTTAATTGGATTCCCTTTTTAACCCTGGAGGTACTCACCAAAATCTCTTTTGCAGCTGGTGAATATTTGATGGCATTGGAAAGTAGGTTCCTGATAACCTGTCCGAATTTTTCTTTGTCGCCAAACACCAGTTCAGCAGCTCCAAGCTCTAGACGGATGCGGTGGCTTTTGATGGTAGGCTGAATATCCTGAATCGTTTCATTTACAATGTCATTAAAATCGAACCACACCTCGTGATAAGTGAGCAGGCCGGCTTTTATTTTTTTTACGTCTAACAGATCAACAACCAACGTACCCAACTTTTCAACCTGCTTACCCATCCTGCTTACGATGGCAAGGGTTTCGGTATCTCCTTTTTCTTTGAGGATCATTTCGACTAATTGGCAAAATCCCTTAATAGAAGTGAGAGGTGTTCTCAGTTCGTGACTTGCCAGGGCTATAAAATTATCCTTGAGTCGCTCTTCCTCTTTGCGTTGGGTAATATCCCTGGAGGCTGCAACTATACTTTGCACATGGTTGGTATGTTTCTCCAAAATAGGCGACACTACCACATCCCACCATTTAGCCGTGCCTTTTACGGTCAGCTCCCTGGCCTGGAAACGGGCTTTTTCACCAGTTAATGCGGTTGCTATGGCGGACTTTACTTTGCTCTTGTTTTCTACGCTCCACATCTCCCACCACGCTTTCTCTTGAATTTCCTTGAAGTCATCTATTTCCATGGCGCAAAGGCCATTGCTATTCATAAAAATTAACTTCCCCTGCTTGTCTATTACTTTTAAACAATCGGGGCTGCTTTCAAGAATGGTGCGGATAAAGGATTCGCTGTTTTCCAATTTCTTTCTTGCTTCTACCTGTTCTGTAATTTCATGGGCCATGGCCATCACGCCAGATATGCTGCCATCATCTTCCCGCAGGGGTTCATATATAAATTTTACATAGGCCTGCTCAAGGCTGCCCTTACGCCTTAAACGGACAGGAAGTTCTTCGGTTACAAACCGTTCGCCTTTTTGGTAAACAGTATCCAATAATTCTTTAAAGCCTTGGCTCAACAGTTCGGGAAGCACTTCAAAAGCAGGCCTGTTTAAAACAGCCTCTACCTTCGTGTCCCACATCTCGGCCATTCTTTCGTTGATTACTTCTATAACGTAAGCATCACCCCGTAAAATACAAATGGCCACCGGAGCCTGCACAAACAGGTCACTAAATTGCCTTTCTATGTGTTCTTGTTTAATTTCTTTTACCGCTGTGGGATTGATGGTGCCAAAAACTCCCCCAACTACCCCGGTTTTAGTCCAGATGCCACTGTAAGAATGCGTACACCAGGGTGCGGTTATAGAGATGCTGCCGGGTCTAACTTCTAATTGCTGATGTATGCTAGTAGCCTTACCTGTTTCAAAAACTTGTTGTAGTACGGAGTCTGTTTGGGGCGATATGTCTGTCCACCAGGCAGCTCCCATAGGCGCAGCTTGTTTAAGCCCTTCCAGGGCGAGATAGGCATCATTGTATATTTTCACCCGTTCCTTACCCCACCAAATAACCATGGGAAAACAGGAGTTGATGCAGGTACTTACAGAAGCTTGTAAGCTTTGCGGCCAATGAACTGGTAAGCCCAATGGAGTCGTTGACCAGTCCATGCTGCGAAT
>JBKJKD010000134.1:0-10437 GCA_046597635.1 Ferruginibacter sp.
GTGTAACGCTGCCGCCCTGGCAAAAGGTTGTTGAGCTTCCGGCTGTAACACTGATGGCCGGCGGCGGATTCACTGTTACATCAGTTGGGGTGGAGGAAGGGGTACAACCATTTCCCTGGTTCACAGTAACACTGTAATTACCAGAAGCAGTTACTGTGATAGACGGTGTATTGGCGCCATTGCTCCATGTGTAAGTGCTGCCAGCACTTGCGGTTAACATTACATTTCCTCCCTGGCAAAAAACCAAAGGTCCATTTGCAGAAATGGTCGGAATTGGTGAAGCAGTGATGGTCAACACCACGGCAGTTCTGTCTACACTTTCACAACCTGTGCTGGTATTCCGGCTGGCAGCATAATAGGTAATGGTACCTATGCTGTTCAAGGTAGGATTGCTTAACGCAGTGCCATTTGAAGCGGAATTGTACCAAACCACGACGTGCCCTGCAGGTACGGTGGCGGTAGCTGTAAGCGTAGGTATGGGGTTGGGTGTACAATTTACTTGCGACTGATTTCCGCCAGACACAGGCGTTGCCGTGCCTGTGCTGCTAACTGTAATGGAGAGATTAGTTGTAGCAGACTGACAGGTACCCGAACTGGCAAACACGGTTACATTCCCGCTGGCGCTACTTGCCGGGAATGTAACTAAAATAGACGAAGTACCCTGCCCGCTGCTGATACTGGCACCTGCGGGAACGGTCCAGGTATAAGCAGTAGCGCCAGCCACTGCAGCCACGCTATAAGAAATGTTAGCAGATGCACCACAGATTATGGTTTGGCCACTGATAGACCCTACAGCAGCGATTCCCACACCGGGAACAACCCGGCTGATAGCCACGCTTTTTTCACTCCTGGCTCCCGTTACATTATTTTTAGCAATGATGTTGACCCACTCTGTCACACCTGGCACCAGGCCGGTAGCCAAAAAACTGGTACCTGTTATGTTACTCCCTATCACCACCCATTGCCCTGTGGCCTTATCTAATTTTGAAATATCGTATTGCGTGGCGCCGGTTGCAGGATTCCAGCTAAAATTTAACTCGGCCCCTGCACATGAGCCAGCTGTTGTGGTGAGGCCGGTTGGCGTGCTCAGGATGTGAAAATTGGCATCACTCACATCCGTCAACGAACCACTGCTTACCCTTATTAAAGCGGTAGAAGTGTTGACTCCTGCCGGCGGTACCCAGCTGAAACGGGTGGTATTAGGAGACACCGTAGCAGATATGGTATTCCATGTAGCACCATTGTCCAGCGAATACTCAAGAGTTTGCGCACTGTTTACGCCAGCGCTATTCCATGTGATGGTTTCCGTTGTACCGGGGTTAAAAAATTCTCCTCCGTTTGGATAGATCACTTCCATATATGGCCGTTCTACTTCCCAGGTTATGGAGTACTGCTGTGGACCAAGGGGAACCGCAGTTCCCGATACTTGTAATGTATAAGTACCCGCTGCAGGATTATCAATTACTACCTGTTCTATGTTGCTCACATTATCCACTCCTCTTGTAGCTGCAACACCTGGGTTAAGAGGGTCTAAAATAAAAGGTAACGTGGTAGTTGCCCCATTCAAAACAGCGAGGTCCAGGTTGTTTACCAATGCAGGGTTAGCGTTGGCAGTGCCGGCAGGATCGTTCCAGGTAATCATAACCCTAAGGCGAGCCGCAGCAGTAGGCACTGTAATGTTCATGTTATTGGTACCGCCAGTATTGATGCTGTTAACGGCGTACCTGTTTTCTTCCAAAATTCTTACAGCAGAAAGTGCGTTCAACCGTCCATATCCGAATCGATAATCCGGACCGGCATTGCCGAGGTCGTGTGCGGTATTTAAAACGGTGTTTTTAATGAGCGCAGAGATGGGGTCTGTGCCACCGTTTAACTGCCGATACCGCTCTATCAACAGCGCAACAGAACCGGCTACACCTGGCGTAGCCATTGAAGTTCCTGAAAAAGCTGCGTAGCCGTTATTTAATACGGTGGAAAATACGCCTGTACCCATAGACACGATCTCTGGTTTTACCCTTCCATCTGCTACAGGTCCATTGCTGCTGCTGCCAGAGAGGGATTCTGCGCTGGTAAGATCTCCCACAAGGATATTATTTTTAGCCGATTTTCCACTACCGGTGATGGTGGACCAACCACCCGTGCAAGTAGTTTGCGAATTACCGGATGAATGCACATGGATGTGGTTGGGATTGTTGTTCATGTTGATATCCGTATTGCGGCTGGTAGTAGAGTACGCCACCGAGCTGCCGGTGAGGCCGCAGGTAGCCGTCCCTCCATAAGAATGAGAACTCACCGCCAAATTTTGATTCGGAATAGCAATTGATTGTTCTACAGCGATATTACCATTGAAATTCCAGGAAAATAATTTTGCCTTCGGGGCCATTCCCCTGGCCCTTGGGTTGATGATACCTGCACCTGCAAGCGTTCCTGAACAATGGGTGGCATGATCAAGTGGCGAACCGGCCTCCATGATAACCAAACGGTCTGCGGTTGGTGTAAAATCAAGGTGAGCATCTACCTCGTCTCCGTCCCAAATGCCAATATTTATACCCGTGCCTCTTAAATTTCTAACACCATCGTTCAATACGTTTACCCGGTGCAGGCTCCTGCCCGGGAGATTTTCCAAAACATTTGGAGGGTCAATAGGTTCTACCCATTGCACAAATGGCTGGGCAATTAATTGCTGCACGTTTTGCTGCGGAATACGGAGTGTAAAACTTCTGAACAGGGGCATGTCCTCTATGACTGTTGCGCCGAGCGATGTAAAAGTAGTAGTCAACAATGCTACGCTTAGTTTGGCATAAGTGGTCACAGTAAGGTCTATCGTACCTGCAAATTTTATGGCATAAGCAGGAAAGTTTCCTTTTAGTAATTGCGGTACAGTTTTTTGATCAGGGCTTAACTGTATTACACTCCTTATGTTATTTGAGTGTAGCAGGTCTGCATCAAAACTTTGTGAGATGATAGCGATGAAAGCATTTTTCGGTAAGTAATCTCCCAATGTAATACCGGCATTTTTTAAAGTAGCTTTTTCATTATTGGTAGGCAAGGTTTCAAATTGTATAACCACGTAGTATTCGTTGCTAAAAAGGCTGTTGGTTAAAACGGGGGAGGACTTACTGATGGCAGCACTATTTTTTGCGGGAACAAATTTTCCTGAATTTAAATTGATGCTGAAATCCTGGATATTTTGCGCAGACAACAACAAAGGGGTGAGCATAAAAAAAACCGCAAAAAGAAATGCAGGTAAAAATGTTTTCATATGATTTTTTTGACTCGTTAAAGATAATGATAAATCGATTTTAGCTTTTAAAACGCACAGGTTAAATACTGCGTACCCTGGGTTTCTCGAGCCCTAAGCCATAAATAAGTTTTTTTCTTGGGTGAATAATGGGTGGATTAAAGAAATGCCTACCTTAACAACATGAAACATTTCAAGTTTTATTCAAAAAAAGATATCCTATCCCTTACTAAGGTGAGGCGCTACGAAACGAGGCTGGGCGAGCGATTGCAGCATTTAAAAGAAGGTGCCGAATGGCCGGAAGGTTTAAAACAGTCGTCTGCAAAGTATGTACTGGTGGGCGTGCCGGAAGATATTGGGGTAAAAGCAAACTTGGGCACTGGAGGTGCCGACACAAACTGGATTCCCTTTTTAAATGATTTTTTAAACATCCAGAGTAACGATTTTTTTACCGGGGAAAACGTATTAGTCCTGGGGCATTTTGATTTTGGAGATTTGAAATACCTCATTGAAAACAATGCCTACAGTCCCGACGAATTAATAGATGCCTACCGGCATGCTGTGAGAACTATTGACGAAGAAGTAGAAGCCATCGTGAAGGTAATAGCTGCCAGCAATAAAATACCGATAGTGATTGGTGGAGGCCATAATAATTCTTATCCTATTCTCAAAGGGGTGAGCAAAGGAATGTTCAAAGCTGGGCTGCTTCCATTGGCCCAAATTAATTGTATAAATCTGGATACCCATGCCAATTTTAAACACATGGAAGGGCGGCATAGCGACAATGCATTTAGGTATGCGGAAGCAGATGGTTACCTGGGTAAGTGTGCGTTGGTTGCTATCCACGAAAATCAAATTTCACAAAATGTGCTCACCGAAATTCATACTAATCCTTTTGTGCAATACGCAACATACGAGGACATCTTTATACATGAACGAATGAATTTCATCCAGGCGGTATCGCATGCGACAGGCTTTACGGAAGATAGTTTTGCAGGCATTGAAATAGACCTGGATGCCATAGAATATACTTTAGCAAATGGCTGCACACCGAGTGGTATATCTGTATTGCAGGCCAGGCAATTTATAAACTTTACTGCTACCGATGCAAAAGCAGCCTACCTGCATATTTGTGAAGGAGCAAGCCAAATGGCCGATGGTACAAGAGAAGAGCATACCGGTAAACTGATTAGTTACCTGGTGTGTGATTTTGTAAAAGCAAACACCACCGTAGCTTAATATGCTTTGGGTTCACGAAAATAAAAAGCCATTTCAATAATTGAAATGGCTTTTTAACGAAGATATTAATGTTACTCAACCGGTGTGAGATATTGCGCATACGCATATCCTTCTTCCCCATCTTTGGTACGTACCATCCACCACTGTTGGTTGCTTCTGCTCACCAGTGTGATCACTTCGCCGTGTGAAGCTTTACCCACGATAGGTTGATCTGTTCCTGGTCCTTTACGAATATTTAAGTTGCTGCTTTCTGTGGTAACTTTTACCTGGGTTACAGAAGCATCCTGACTCACTTTTACATTAAGCACAAGGTCACCTGCCAGGTAATTGGGATCTGCTTTGCCATAAATATCCCACAGTTGATCTTTCACAGATGCGTTGGGAGCGGTGCCGTCTATGTAAAGCACGCCATCCTGCTCTCGCACAGCCAGGTCAATAACCCCCGACGCTGTAGCAGCATCAGTTAATTCTTTGTATTTATCTTGTAATGCCATGATCGTAATTTTTAGATGATTATTTAATTTTCAAACCAGAAGCATCCACTTTTTTGGGCCTCAAGCCATCGAGCGCCATCTTAAGTGTTTTCCAGCGGGCAGCAGATATTTCGCCGGTTACAGCAATTACCCCATCAGAAACAGAGGCCGTTACTTCTGCAAAATCTTTGGTGGCATCCCTAACAGCGCTCGTCAAAGGGTCGTCGGGTGTAATAACAACCGGGGGTGTGGCGGCTGGTACCGTTGTGTTGTCTTGTACTGACTTCACCCCTTTCATTACTTTTACTTTTGCTTCCATGGCGGCTTTGCTGGCATCATCGGCAACTTCGCCGCTAAGGGTAGCTACGCCCTCATTTACCATTACCATCACGCCAGATGTGGCGGGGCTTTCTTTTAAACTTTTTTCAATAGATGCCTTGATGTCCGCATCTTTTGGTTTACAGCCCGTGAAAGCCAATGTCGCCAGCAGAAACAATGCCGGCACTAATCTCAAAATTTTCATGGTGTTTTGTTTTTGGTGATTAAATAAATGATAGGGTTTACCTATATCAAGATAGACTTCTTTTACTGTTTTTTAGTGGAAATAAATTTGACACACAAATCTATCTCCTGCCCGGAGAAAGATATTCTGTAAACTTTTGTTTGCAAATCCCACACCACAAATTCTCGATGCTACATCAAATCCTACATCATAAATCGAAAATCACACATCAGAAATCACGCATCAAAAATCATCCATTCTAAATTCTTTTGAAGCCTGTTCTGATCTTAAGCTCCTCCACCACATTAAAAATAATGGGGCACATCGCATAATGAATTAGAGTGCCAAACATCCTGCTCCTAAATTCTTTTTTATGCAGGTGGGGAAACTCCCGGCACTCAGAGAATCGGTCTTTGTACACACTGCAGCGGGTACCAGCTAAAAAATGGCAAGGCATCTGATTGACCACTAAATGGCCTTGCAAACTTTCTTCAATATATAGCTGCTTAAATTCTGCCTGCTCCATTCCGAGACGGGTTGCTAATTTTTCGGCTTCCGGCGGCTCCACATTTATCATCAAGGTTTTGCAGCAGGCGCCACACGCTGTGCAGTCTACGGCAGCCTCTACTACTGCATTGATCTGATGCACGAGGCTGTCAATTTTCTCCACATCGCTGTTTTTGATAAATACCCTGAAGGCATCATTTTCTTCCTCCCGAATATCAGCCATTTCCTTAATGTGTGCCCGATCTGTTTCCAACTTTTTAATAGTCATCATGATGCCCACAAAGCTAACTATTGCTCTATATTTTAATGCAATTGCCTGCGGCGATTTTACTTATGCACAGCTGTTTAAAAACAGCGGAATGCATCTCTACTCATTTAACTATATTTGCCTCTACTGAAAAATACTAAAAAAGTTAGTACTTTTCAGCCCCTGAAACGAGCCCCTAAAAATTGCTTACAGTTTGCGCCGGATGAAAACTTTATCCTTCAACAGATTTTAAGGGAGTACCGGTTAGGTTAAAAAGTGGGAGAAGTTTGTACAATTGAATTCAAAAAAAACCTGCAAGTCTTTCAAAATAATGGTGACCCTTTTTAAACAGGATGACCGCAATTTGGCAGATCACGGGTGGAGAAACAATATGGCAGAAAAAAATTTATTTGACTACACCGAAGACAATATTCGCAGCCTCGACTGGCAGGAGCATATCCGACTTCGGCCGGGAATGTACATTGGCAAGTTGGGCGATGGTAGCAGCCCAGATGATGGTATTTATGTGTTGCTAAAAGAAGTAATTGATAACTGTATTGATGAGCACACCATGGGCCATGGTAAACATGTAGATGTAAAAATTGATGGCAAAACACTTACGGTAAGAGACTACGGCCGTGGAATACCGCTTGGTAAAGTGGTAGATGTGGTGAGTAAAATGAATACCGGTGCCAAATATGATAGCAAGGCATTTCAAAAGAGTGTGGGTTTGAATGGAGTGGGTACCAAAGCGGTGAACGCCCTGAGCAATTATTTTAAAGTAACGGCCTACCGGGAGGGCAAAGAAAAAACGGCAGAATTTGAAAGAGGGATTCTCACTAAAGAACATAAAGAAACAGCCACCAAAGAGGAAAACGGAACCTTTGTAACGTTTATACCAGATGAAAGCATTTTCAAAAACTTTCATTACGTACAGGAATATTTAGACAACCAGTTTTGGAATTATTGCTACCTGAACGCAGGCCTTGTGATGAACCTCAACAACAAAAGATATGTAAGCAAGAATGGTTTGCTGGATCTGTTGCAACGCAAAACAAACGAGGATGAACTGCGCTATCCCATCATTCATTTGAAAGGGGAAGATATAGAAGTAGCTCTTACCCACGAAAATGGTTATGGCGAAGAATACTACAGTTTTGTAAACGGGCAGTTTACCACGCAGGGCGGTACTCACCTGGCGGCCTTCAGAGAGGGTTACGTAAAAACTATTCGTGAGTTTTTTAAGAAAGATTATGATGCGGCGGATATAAGGGGAAGCATTTGTGCAGCAATCTCTGTGCGGGTGCAAGAGCCCGTGTTTGAGAGTCAGACCAAAACAAAGTTAGGCTCTATGACGGTAAGCGAAGGTGGCCAAAGTATGAAGAATTTTATTGCAGATTTCTTGATGAAAGAATTGGATAATTTTCTTCATAGAAATGCCCCTACAGCCGAGGCGCTAAAAAGAAGAATTGAACAAAACGAAAGAGAGCGCAAAGAATTAGCCGGTATAAAAAAGCTTGCCAATGAGCGTGCAAAAAAAGCTAACCTTCACAATAAAAAACTAAGAGATTGTAAGTTCCATTACAACGACGAGCCCACAGGTAAAGACAAAGATGCCATTATAGAAAAGCAAAAAGAAAGCACCATTTTTATAACCGAGGGCGACAGTGCCAGCGGATCTATCACCAAGGCAAGAGATGTAAACACCCAGGCAGTATTTAGTTTGAGGGGTAAACCTTTGAACTGCTACGGACTTACTAAGAAAGTGGTGTACGAAAACGAAGAGTTTAATTTATTGCAGCATGCACTCAACATTGAGGAAGGTTATGAAGGACTGCGTTACAACAACATTGTGATAGCAACCGATGCCGACGTAGATGGTATGCACATTCGTTTATTGTTGATGACTTTCTTTCTCCAATTTTTTCCTGACCTGGCAAAGAACGGTCATGTATATGTATTGGAAACACCCTTGTTTCGTGTAAGAAACAAGCAGGAAACCATTTACTGTTATGATGAAACGGAGAAACAGGCGGCCATGAAAAAGCTGGGAGCAAAGCCAGAGATCACCCGCTTTAAGGGGTTGGGTGAGATAAGCCCCAACGAGTTTGCACGATTCATCAGTGTAGATATGAAGCTGCAGCCGTTGATCATGGAGCAAGGCGAACACATACAAAACTTGTTGGAATATTACATGGGCAAGAACACGCCCCAGCGTCAGGATTTTATTATAGAAAATCTTAAAGTAGAATTGGATCTGGTTGAAGAGAACCTGCCCCAAACCCCTGAAGGGGCTTTGGTACCCTAATACCTGGAGACTCATTAGAATAAATAAAAGCATAGTGTTGCAAATAAATAATAAACTACTAAAATGAAGACTCCATAAGCCCCTTCAGGGGTTTGGGGCTTCTTATTTCCATGTACGAGTTTCATACAGACTATAAAAAATATTTTGAGATCCAGTTGGCTAATGCCCGGCAGTGGGTTTTGCCGTTTGTGGAGCAATCTAAAAAAATTGTGCCGGGCATGCAGTTGTTAGAGATTGGCTGCGGGCAGGGTTCTTTGTTAAGAGCTTTTAGCGAGGCTGGCTGCATTTGTACCGGTGTAGAAATGTATCCGCTGTGGTTAGAAAAAGCAAATGAATGGTTGCAGCCAGAGTTGCAAGCCGGCAAGGTGAAACTGATAGATAGCAATATTTATGATGTAGATGCAGAGAAAGACCTGGGAACAAAATTCGACATCATTGTTTTGAAAGATGTGATAGAGCACATTCACGACCAGGAAAAACTGATAGGTTGGATGAAGCATTTTTTAAAACCCGGGGGTATCATCTTCTTCGGTTTCCCCCCCTGGCAAATGCCTTACGGCGGTCACCAGCAAATGATGCGGGGCTGGCTGGGCAAAACGCCTTATTGGCATTTACTCCCCATGCCCTTATTTAAAAGCCTCATGCGTGCGAACAAACAGTATTCCGATGATCTTGTAGAGATCAAGGAAACAGGCATCACCATTGAACGATTTGAAAAAATTTTAAAAAAAACGGGCTACAAAATATTGCAGCAAAAACATTGGCTTATCAATCCGGTGTATGAATATAAATTTGGCTGGAAGCCAAGGGTGCAGCTCCAATTGATCAAAGCCCTTCCATTTGTAAGAAATTTTTTTACAACCGCCGTCTATTACATTGTGACACCCGGGCGATGAAATAATGGGAAACGGATCATTGATTACGAATTACGATTTACGAATTTAGAATGCTGAATAATGAAGAACTAATCACCGGTCAACAAATAAACCAATCACTAATTAACCAATCACTATTCAACCAATCACCAAACAACAAATCAACTAATTAAATGATTCATATAGTTTTTAATGAGGCCGATGTAAAGGTATTGCAAGCCGCCATTGCTATGGACGAGAGTTCATCCGCAGGGGCCGGACTTGAGGGCGAAGTAATTCAGATAAAGGATGATTATGCTGTGGGGCCGTTGCATAATATTTACGTAGGCGAGGGGATGAATGCCCGCAAAGAGTGGTGGCAGGAAGTGTTGCAGGGCGGCGATTACGCAGGCAAAGTAGAAAGCGGCGAAGTAGATGATGCCAAAACAGCCGCCGAATTGGTGGGCACCATGCGCCGCAACGAAGAAGAACAAATCTGGATATGGGCAGCACAAAATAAACATGATGTGAGTGGTTATTATTGGCTGCTCAATTATATGAAAGAATTTCAGGGTCGGGTACATATTTTATACCTCAACAATCTTCCTTTCTTCAATGATAAGGGGCATATATTTTATCCCAACTGGCTGAGTGAAATTCCTGCTAAGGAGTTTTTGAAAGCAAAGAAACTCGCCCGGGAAATTACCCTCAGCGAATTTGAAGTAGACCCTGATGAGTGGACAAAAATTTGCAACGAGCACAAGGGCGTACGTTTTTTGGAAGGTGGCAAGAAGCTGGTGCAGTATGACTATGATTTTTACGATAGCGAATTGAAGAAATTTGTAACTCCCGATTGGCAGAAAGCCTCTAAGATCATCAGCCAGTTTTTGAGTAAAGCCAAAGAAACCACCGGTGATGCCTACCTCTTGTGGAGATTGAAAACCATGATAGCGCAAGAGATGTTTGATGTGCAGGGTAAGATAGAGAATATGAAAGATTTTGAAGTGAAATTAAAGAGCACATGAAAATAAAAGGGATTCATCATGTGGCTATTTTAACGGATGAC
>JBKJKD010000184.1:0-3115 GCA_046597635.1 Ferruginibacter sp.
GCTTTGCGCACTGTAATATCTATTACAAAAGCAATCACAAAAGTTTGTTCGTTGATGGTATAATGACTCAGACTTACTTCTACAGGAAAAGTGTTGCCAGCCTTATCCTGGGCAAAAAGATCTCGCCCGTGCCCCATAATGCGGGGCTCAGGATGTTGGTAATATTGCTCCCGGTAACGCACATGCCGGTCCTGTGTATTTTTGGGCAATAACTTATCTACCACTTCGCCCATCATCTCTGCTTTGCTGTATCCAAACTGGGTTTCGGCAAATTTATTAAAGTTGATAATCTTGCCTTCATTGTTGGTTACCACAATGCCAATAGTAGCAAAATCAAACAGTGCTTCATACTGGTGAATGTTGTCAATGTTACTTAAGGCATAAGTTTTATCTGGCATGGGTAATTTTGTAAAAGAAAGTGTGCATGATTCGAATGGCAAATTTCATGCGGTTATTTTTTCAATGTTCGGGATAATTGTGTTAACAGCTGCAAACTAAAATTCTGTGGTGGCACAACCTCTTCCTAAAATACAGGAAAAGCGGCTATCTCTGCCATTTTCCCGTCCTTATTTTCAAACCCATAACAATCCGTTCCGTTGCTGATGACAAAATAAGCCGCCTGCAAGTTAACATTGTATCGCATTACCTGATCCAGCGTTTTTTGAGAAACAGGTACATTCATTTCCTTACATTCGACCAACATAAATGGTAAATCATTTCTATAGACAACAAGGTCAAAACGCTTTTTCAACTCGCCGAGTAGCAATTGCTTTTCTACCGCCATAAGCGAGGCAGGGTATTCCATTACTTCTATGAAAAATAAAAGCATGTTTTGGCGCACCCATTCTTCCGGTGTGAGTGCCAGCCATTTTTTTCTTATCACACAAAAAATCATTTCCTTTTCTTCTACTATTTTGATAGCAGGTTTTGTATCAGGATAATTGATTTTGATCATGTGGCTAAGTTCGTAATTTTTGGAGTAGCATCATTCACCCCTTGACAAAGTAAGCCAGGGCACTTCGAAAAAATTAAACCAACCTCATGCTATTGCCGAAAATCAGGCTCAAAAAAAATCGTTACTTTTAGCCAATTAAAAAGAAATTGATGAAAACAAAAGAAGACATCGTAGACAATTGGTTACCCAGGTATACTGGGGAGAAACTGGAAAACTTTGGATCGTACATTCTGCTTACCAACTTTTCCAAGTATGTAAATATGTTTGCAGAGTGGAACAAAGTTCCTATTATAGGTTTAGACAGGCCAATGCAATGTGCTACGGCAGATAATATCACCATTATCAATTTTGGTATGGGCAGCCCCGGTGCGGCTACTATTATGGATTTGCTAACCGCTATCAAACCTAAAGCTGTACTCTTTTTGGGCAAATGTGGCGGACTTAAAAAACGCAACAAACTGGGAGATCTTATTTTACCCATTGCCGCCATCAGGGGCGAGGGAACAAGCAACGATTACCTGCCTGCAGAAGTACCAGCTTTGCCAGCATTTGCCCTGCAAAAAGCCATTAGTACTACCATTAGAGATTATGAGTGCGATTACTGGACCGGCGTATGTTATACCACCAACCGCAGGGTTTGGGAACACGATGAAGTTTTTAAAGAATACCTCACCAAAGTAAGGGCTTACGCCATAGATATGGAAACAGCTACGATTTTTACCGTAGGTTTTTACAACAAAATTTCCACCGGCGCCTTGTTGCTCGTGAGCGATAGCCCCATGGTACCGGAAGGTGTAAAAACCGAGGCAAGCGATCTTACTGTGACCGCACAATATGTAGAAAATCATTTAAAAATCGGGATAGATTCTCTGAAGCAACTCATCAATGATGGAATGACGGTGAGACATCTAAAATTTTAACAGTGGCATCAATTGAGGCTCATTTATTAAAGCGAAATATAAACCTCTTAAATGATTGAGGGCACTCCCGCATTTCCTACCAGCCAACCTGCTAAAGCCTTACTCTTGGAGGTAAAAAATCTATCCGTCAGTTTTAAACAGGAGGATGCCATAGTAACTGTGGTGAAAGATATTTCTTTCGATCTACAACCTGGCAAGCTTACAGCCATTGTGGGTGAGAGTGGCTCAGGTAAATCTGTAACTGCTTTATCGTTGCTGCAACTTTTGCCAGCAACTGCGCAAGTAAAAGGGCAGCTTTTATTTAATGCAGGAGCTGGAGCAAGTAAAGACCTGGTTACAACATCCTTTGCAGACATCAGGAAAATACGAGGCAACGAAATAGCCATGATCTTCCAGGAACCGATGACCTCCCTGAACCCTGTATTTACCTGCGGCTCGCAGGTAATAGAAAGCCTGGTGCTACATAAAAAGATAAGTCGCAAAGCAGCAAGGCTAAAAACAATTGAATTGTTTGAGCAGGTAGAGTTGCCGCAGCCCGCCGCTATGCTTAAGCGTTACCCACACCAAATAAGTGGTGGACAAAAACAACGGGTAATGATAGCAATGGCTATGAGTTGCTCGCCTACCCTACTCATAGCCGACGAACCTACTACCGCCCTGGATGTGAGGGTACAAAAAAATATATTAGGGCTTTTGAAAAAATTACAGGTACAGCAGAAAATGTCTGTCCTCTTTATCACACACGATCTTGGCCTGGTAGCAGCTTTTGCAGATGAGGTGCTGGTAATGCACAAGGGGATTATTGTAGAACAGGGCAACGCCGAACAAGTTCTTAAAAATCCACAGCATGCTTATACGAAAGCCCTGTTGGCCTGCAAACCACAAAAAGAGAGTAAAGGAAAAAGACTGCCCATTGTAGCAGATTTTACAAACCAGGATCTTGCTTTAGAGGCCGCCACTAATTCTTCTAATGTTTACATTCCGACACCGATCCCTAGCGACTTGCCAGTTTTACGAGTAGAAAATTTAAAAGTCTATTTTCCCGCAGAAAAAAATATATGGGGCCGCCCGGTTTCATTTTACAAAGCCGTTGATGATGTAAGTTTTGCTGTGCATGCAGGAGAAACTATTGGCCTCGTGGGCGAGAGTGGCTGCGGTAAAACCACCCTTGGCCGGAGCATCCTGCAACTGGTAAAACCAACCTCTGGTAAAATATGGCTGCACTCGCAGGAGATACAGG
>JBKJKD010000230.1:0-4016 GCA_046597635.1 Ferruginibacter sp.
CATGAGCATATTTTTGTGTATCCTTTGCAGGAAGAAAATGGGTTTGATCTCGATACCATACAACCGGGTTTGCAAGAATTGTCGCTACCTTTTAAAAGAAATGATTCTTTGAAACAAAAGGCCAGCAACCTTGGTAAGCTCTATTTGGCCGATGGCGATACACTTTTGCATGGCGATTATTATCCTGGCAGTTGGCTCTTTACTCAAGAGGGGATTAAAATTATAGATCCTGAGTTTTGTTTTTATGGCACACCAGAATTTGACGTTGCTGTTATGAAAGCGCATTTGATGATGGCAGGTCAGCCGGATCATTTCATTACCGGCTTATTTGAATATTACAACAAGCCCGAAGGTTTTGACGATGAGCTTTATGATGCCTTTACGGGTATGGAAATTATAAGGCGTATCATTGGCTTAGCGCAACTGCCGCTTTCTTTAACCCTCACGCAAAAACAACAATTGCTGCAACAGGCAGCAGTTTTACTAAAAGAAAATACAGCAATATGAGCAACCACACTAAGAAAAGAATCTGGTTTGATACCGACCTGATGATAGGTTTACCCACCCGGGCACCAAGAGAAGTAGATGATGGCGTAACCCTGATGATGGCCTTGCGCCAACCGATGATTGATATCGTGGGTATCAGTATCATAACAGAAATAGATTATGGTTATGAAGCGACGAACAAATTATTGAACTGGTATCACAAGGGTGACCCAATACCCGTGTACAAAGGCTCTAATCTTGCAAACGATCTTGGTACAGAAAACGATGCTACCCGGGCTTTAGCGGCAGCCCTGCAAAAAGAAAAGTTAACCATACTTGCTTTAGGCCCCAATACCAATATTGCTACGGTATTAAAAAACCATCCGGAGTTAGCTACGCAGATAGAAGAAATTGTTTTTTGCATTGGCCGAACAGCGGGTCTTAAATTCAGACCCGGCTTGGGAAATTTTGTGGTAGCAGATTATAATTTTGACCGGGATGTAGAAAGTATGCAGGTAATACTCGATACCAATATCCCACTCGTGTTTTCTGGTTTTGAATGTAGTTGCTCACTGTTTTTGGGACCCATAGATGTAGACAGGTTACAAGAAGGAAGCGAGGGAGACAAATGGGTGTACGACCAATTAATGCCCTGGATAAAACGTGGGTACGAATTATTTGGTAGCGAAGGATTCATCCCTTACGACACAACGGTACTGGGCTATTTGACGCACCCCGAATATTTTAAATATTATGAAGACATTCCAGCGCAAATAAATATATTAAAGAATGATGCTCCTATGAACGGAAGAGATCCCCGGGCAGAGAAGCCTTACATGGAAGTGAGCTACGATTTCCCTTCTGCACGCAAAGTAAAATATGCATATAAAACCTTAGCTGGGTTTGAAGAAATAGTGATTAAAAATTTGCTCGGTAAATAAAATAGAGCAGGTAGGTTTACAAAGAAACAGCACAACAAACACGACATGAAGCCGATAAAAATTTGGAAGCACTTACCTTTTCTTTTAATAGCTGTTGCCGTGTTTTCCTGCCAGGGCAAAAAGGAAAATACTGTTATAGACTATTCCAAAAAATCATGGGAGCAAATAGAAGAGGAAGCAAAGGGAACGAACGCCACTATGATCATGTACCTCGGAGGGAAAAGCGGTAACAAGTATATGAATGAGTACGTGATTCCTACGCTTAAAGAAAAATATAACATCACCCTCAATTTGGTACCAGGTCAGGGAAAAGAGATCATTGCAAACATACTGGCAGAAAAAGAAGCGGGGGAACAAACCGGGCAGGCAGACCTCTGTTGGATTAACGGGGAAACCTTTTACCAGTTGCGGCAGATAGATGGTTTGTATGGTCCCTACAACGAACTGTTACCCAATTTTAAATTGGTAGATTATGCCAACCCTATTATCCGTTATGATTTTCAGGAAGACATTAAGGGATTTGAAACGCCGTGGAGTCTTGCCAATTTTAGTGTAATATATGACAGTGCCAAGATAACAACTCCACCTGTGAGCATGGCCGATTTTGAGCGTTACTGGAAGCGCTCGCCCGGTAGGTTTACCATACCCAACGATTTTTCAGGTCTTACACTTTTAAAATCCTGGTTAATAGAATTGGCAGGCGGCAGCACCGCTCTTGATGGAAAGTTTAGCGAAGAAAAATACAAATTATACAGTGCTCAATTATGGAAATGGATCAACGCCAATAAAAAATATTTTTGGAAAAAAGGGGAAACCTTTCCTTCAGGTAATACAGCCGTGTCGCAAATGTTTGCAAGCGGAGAATTGGATTTCGCTTTTAGCTTTGCTAATGCGGATGTAGATATTAAAATTGAAGAAGGTATTTTTCCGGCAACTTCAAGAGCCCTGGTTTTAAAAGCAGGCTCTATTCAAAATGCCAACTATATCGGCATTCCCTACAATGCGGGTAATAAAGCCGCCGCACTGGTGGTGTGCAATTTTTTAATTTCTCCGGAGGCACAGGCAAAAAAAGCAGACCTCGCTTTTTCCGGTTCCCGAACAGTATTGGATGATAATAAACTAACAGCCGCAGATAAACAACGCTTCGATACCTTGAAAGCAATTAAATATGGCATTTCTTTGCCGGTATTACAAGTCAATGCCATTAAAGAGCCGGTGCCCGAATACATGATTCGGGTTACGGAAGATTTTAGGAAATTTGTGATTGAAGTTCCATAGATGCTTACAAAGACCAGCCGATATACTGTTTACTCCCTGCTGTTTTTATTTACAGTATTGCCACTGCTGGCAGGTTTTGGTTTTGCGCTCAGTTATAGTTTTGGTGTTACAGGTGTATTAAACACCGGCTTTACATTATCGAATTGGCGAAAATTATTTGCAGAAGGAAATGTTTTTTATTCCTTTATCTACAGCGCAGGTATAGCCATTGTTTCTCTTATGTTTGCTGTGTTCGTATCTATGATGCTGGCATTAAAATATGCAAGCTCATTTCAGAAAGGCGTTTTAAATTATTTGATCTACATCCCCCTTGCTTTTCCGGGTATAGCAGCAGCTTTTTTATTTTTCCAGCTATTTACAAAATCTGGTTTGCTCTCTCGAATTTTTTACCGGCTGCATCTCATCAACTCAATGAACGATTTCCCCGACCTGGTAAACGATGCTTATAGCATTAGCATGATCTGCTGTTTCTTCTTTTTAGCCCTACCATTTTTTTTACTGTTGTTTATCAATATTATTAAAGCAGAACGCATTAGGGAATATGAACAACTGGCTGCTACCCTTAGCGCTACCAAATGGCAAACAAGGTGGAAGATATCGGTACCAATAATGCTAAAAAAAGCGCTGCCCAATATCATCTTATATTTCATTTTTATTTTTGGAGCATTCGAAATTCCCCTGTTGCTGGGTCGCTCTCACCCCGAAACTATCTCGGTATTGGCCGTCAGAAAACTACAACGCTTTAACCTGCTCGACCTACCGCAAGGGTATGCCGTGGCAGTACTGTATAGCCTGTTCGTTTTGGTACTCCTTTATTTTTTATTTAGAAGTAAAAAAATGGCCGACCATGCGTAAGCAATTACCCATAGCCTTGTGGATAGTAGCAATCCTTTGCATCATTCCGGTGGTTATTTTAGTGATATTATCCTTGTCTCAGCAATGGGTGTATCCTTTTATACTTCCTAAAAAATACACCGCCGAAGCCTGGTTATATATTTTTGAAGGGGATAATAAAATTGTACAAAGCATATTAACTTCTGCGGGTATAGCAATAGGTGTAGCTATTTTAGCCACTGTCATGGGGTTTTTTACCAGCCGTGTTATTGCCTATCACCGATACAAAAGACAGTTACTATTGCTGGCCTACCTACCCTTTGTTTTATCTCCTGTGATATTTGCCGTTTGTATAAAGTACTATTTTATCATACTGGGTTTGGCCGGCACTTTTTGGGGTGTTATTCTTGCCCAACTAATTATAGCTTATCCATACAGCATTATTTTTTTTACCAGTTTCTGGAACCTGCGCATGCA
>JBKJKD010000132.1:0-12449 GCA_046597635.1 Ferruginibacter sp.
TGTTGCGGGTGAATCATTCTAAATTTTATTAAAATAGCTGTATGAATAAAGTAAATGTAGAAGAGAAACTTTCTCTGTTCAATGATTATTTTAACCCCAGAATTGCCGGCGAGTTAAATGGGCAACAGGTGAAGCTGGTAAAATTCAAGGGTGAGTTTGTGTGGCACCATCATGAGGCCGAAGATGAATTGTTTTACGTAGTGAAGGGCGAGTTTACCATGGAATTTCGAGATAAGAAAGTGGTAGTGAGGGAGAATGAATTTTTGATAGTTCCCCGTGGCGTAGAACACAGGCCAGTTGCAGCCGAAGAGGTTTCTATTATGTTGTTTGAGCCTGCAGCAACTATTAACACAGGCAATGCTCCGGGTGAACTTACAAGGGAGAATCTTACCAGGATATAATACTAAAAATCAGCATCTTGTTTTATCAGGGGATGGATGGGAGGTTACAAACTCACCCATCCCAAAAGCTCGGATAAAAGTTGCCCAAATGTTTGCCGTAGAAGAGTGTTCCGATAGCTATCGGTACAACGATGATGCCCAATGGTAAAATGCTGGTAACATAAAATAAAAAATGCGAAGCATTTAAAAAGCAACAGCCCACTTCTTGCGAAGCGGGCTTTTACTTTTATAAACCTAATTATCTAATCACTAATCAACCAATCACTAAACTAGTACCTGTACATTTCAGACTTAAACGGACCTTCTTTAGGCAGACCCAAATAGTCAGATTGAGCAGTAGTCAGTTCGTCTAATACAACACCAATTTTACCAAGGTGTAAACGGGCAACTTTCTCATCTAAATGCTTTGGCAAAACGTATACTTTGTTCTCATACTTATCAGTATTCAACCAAAGTTCTAGCTGAGCCAACGTTTGGTTGGTAAAGCTGTTGCTCATTACAAAGCTAGGATGGCCTGTAGCACAACCCAAGTTTACAAGGCGACCTTCTGCTAATACGATGATGTCATTTCCTTCGATGGTATACAAATCAACCTGTGGCTTAATGGTGTTTTTGCTTTCGCCGTAATTGTTGTTCAACCAAGCCATATCAATTTCGATATCAAAGTGACCGATGTTACAAACGATGGCTTTGTCTTTCATCACACGGAAGTGGGCTTCAGTGATCAGGTCACGACAACCAGATGCAGTAACAATAATGTCTGCTTCTTTAACGGCATCAATCATTTTCTTTACTTCAAAACCGTCCATGGCAGCTTGCAAAGCACAGATAGGATCAATCTCGGTAACTATTACACGTGCACCTGCACCACGTAAACTTGCGGCACTTCCTTTTCCTACATCACCATATCCACCTACAACTGCTACTTTACCAGCCATCATTACATCTGTTGCACGACGGATAGAATCTACCAGACTTTCCTGGCAACCGTATTTGTTATCAAATTTAGATTTGGTAACAGAATCGTTGATGTTAATTGCAGGGATTGGCAAAGTACCATTGGCCATACGCTCGTATAAGCGATGCACACCTGTTGTAGTTTCTTCGCTCAAACCTTTGATGCCACTCACCAATTCAGGATAGTTATCAAACACCATGTTGGTAAGATCTCCACCATCATCCAGGATCATATTTAAAGGACGGTCTTCGCTGCCAAAGAACAAAGTCTGCTCAATGCACCAATCAGACTCTTCCTGTGTTTGACCCTTCCAGGCAAAAACACCAATACCTGCTTCAGCAATAGCGGCAGCAGCCTGGTCTTGTGTACTAAAAATGTTGCAAGAGCTCCACTTCACTTCTGCACCTAAGGCAGTCAATGTTTCAATTAACACGGCGGTTTGAATGGTCATGTGCAGACAACCTGCAATACGTGCACCTTTCAATGGCTGAGAAGCACCGTACTCTTCACGAAGACTCATCAATCCGGGCATTTCTGCTTCGGCCAGCATGATTTCTTTACGGCCCCATGCTGCAAGGCTCATATCTTTTACTTTGTGGGCCAGAGAAAAATCAATGGCGCTTGATGTAACTGTTGACATAATGTTTAATTTAGAATACAAACCTACACTTTGTAGTAGAAAATTCTAAGTGTTTATTTAAATTTGGGAGATAATCCTGTATTGCGATACATTTACAGGACAAATGACTTGTTTGTTATGAAAAGAAGCGATCAAAAAGAACAAATGCCCACAGGCCCGGTGCCGTTAGATAAGAATGACCTGGCTATTTTAAAATTGTTACAAGCCAACGCCCGCATTACGGTAAAGGAGATAAGCGAAAAAATACACCTTAGCACCACACCCGTGCACGAGCGCATTAAACGCCTGGAGCAAACCGGGGTAATAAAGCAATACGTAACACTACTGGATTACAATAAGGTGAACCGCAGCCTGATGGTCATTTGTTATGTGTCTTTAAAAGAGCATAGCAAAACGGCCGGGGTAAAATTTATTAAAACCATCAATGAGCTGCAGGAAGTAATTGAGTGCTACAGCATCAGCGGTGAGTTTGACTTTATGCTAAAAGTTTTGTGCCAGGATATGAACGCTTACTACGACTTTCATGTAAACAAGCTAAGCCAACAGGAAAATATGGGTAATGTGCAAAGTGTGTTTGTGATGGGGGTGATAAAGGAAACGACGCAGGTGATATAGGAAGGTGAAAGGTGAAAGGGGAGTGGTGAATGGTGAATTGTAAATGGTGAATGGTGAAATGAGAAAAAGCTCAAAGCGAGTGAAGTTCACAGATCAGACATCTGAGATCATAAATCATAAATTCTTACAACACCTTAATTTTAAAGTCCGGTGCATACATCACCCTGCCTTGTGCGTCCTTTGCAATTACATCAAAAAAGTACAACTCTTCGCCGGGCTTTACCTCTTCCCGAACATTATCAATCCAAATTTGTGGCAGGGGACTTACTTTAAAACGTTGCGATACAATGGTAGACGTTGGGGATACCTTGCCGGTTTCTTCATTTTCTGTTACACCCTTTTTCTTGTATAAAAACTGATAGCTCGATATTGTGTAGGCGCCTTTCTTATCATCAAACACCTTCAGCATTTGTCCAATGGAATTTTCTGCCTCCGCTACCGAAATGCTTACGGAATCTCTAAACTCTCCCAGCTGTGTGTACAATTTTGGAACCTTGTAAGGAGCGGTGGCAGGTTTTGTTTGCGCCATTACCTGCATACCCGAAAGCAGCAGGCACAAAAAGAATATTTGTTTGATATGTTTCATGCTCGTGGATGTTGTATTTGAGAACGAATCTAATCAAACAAAATTGTTCTCATCTACACTTTAACAGGGCTTTGGAGGTTTATTAGTCTGCCTCAATTGCACATCAGCAAACAACGATATCTGTTTCCCATTGCTTATTGCCAATTGTCTATTGGAAATTTTCCATTGCCCATACATTTAAAACCCTGCAAGGCTATCTTCAATAATTTTTATTTTAATATTGGCGTCAGATTTTTTCTTTTCCTCCAGCGCAAGCACTTCTGGTTTTGCATTGGCAACAAACTTTTCGTTACCCAGTTTTTTTTCTACAGAAATTAGGAAGCCTTTCAGGTGGTCGAGTTCCTTTTGCAGATCTTCTTTTTGTTTGCCGCTGTCCATCGGCTGTTCTGTTTCTATGTAAAACTTATCCTTGCCTATTACACAGGTGATTGTGCCAGTCACTACATCCTCTGTATAGCTAATAGATTTTGCGTTTATCTGTTTGGCTAAAATTGTTTCCAGAGATTTATAAACTGCGGCATTGTCTGTCTGAATATGCAGCGCAATGGTTTCCTTGGGTTTTATCTGCTGTTTGTTTCTTACATCTCTAATGCCAGTGATTATCTCCTTTAGCAAAATGGCATTTGCTAAAACTGAAGCTTCTGTTGATCCCGCCGTTGCAAATTGTTTCACGCACAAGTCATCATTTCTCTCTGCCAGTTGATGATAAATTTCTTCTGTAACAAAAGGCATAAATGGATGCAGCAAATGCATGAGTTCTGTAAAGAAGCTGTTTGTTTTTTCATAAACTGCAGCATCTATGGGTTGTTCAAAACCGGGCTTCACCCACTCTAAATACCAGCTACAGAAATCTTCCCATATAAGAGAGTAAATGGTTTTCAATGCCTCACTTAAGCGAAATTGTTTCATTAAATCATCCACTTCAAGCCGTACTTCATTCAACCGGTTTTCAAACCATTGCACCGCAAACGCTGCAGACTCTTCACTGCCATCCGGCAAGGAAGCACTAGCTTGTCGGCCTTCCCACATTTTTAGTAGCTTCAGGGCGTTCCACATTTTGTTGTTGAAATTGCGACCTTGTTCCAATGCGCTTTCATCAAATAACAAATCATTCCCTGCTGGTGAAGCGATCATGATACCAAACCTCGTTGCATCTGCCCCGTATTGATCAATCAATCCTAGAAGATCTGGAGAGTTACCCAATTGCTTGCTCATCTTTCGTCCCTGCTTATCTCTCACCATACCGGTAAAATACACGTCGTTGAAGGGTTTCTGATCTTCGTATTCATACCCCGCCATGATCATGCGTGCTACCCAAAAGAAAATAATATCCTGCCCGGTAACCAAGGTGGTGGAAGGGTAGTAATACTTCGCTTCTGAATTACCCGGATTACTGATGCCTTTAAAAACTTCCATCGGCCATAGCCAGGAAGAAAACCAGGTATCTAATACATCTTCATCTTGAACCAATGACGATTGACCAATGACGAATGACGAATTTTGCAAAGCCGCTAATTTTTCTGCAGCCGCTTTATCTTCCGCCACATAATATTTTCCGTTTTCATCATACCATGCGGGTATCCGCTGCCCCCACCAAAGCTGGCGACTGATGCACCAGTCTTTGATATTCTCCAGCCAGTGATTGTAAGTATTTTTTGCCTTGGCAGGATGAAAAGTAATTTTATCGGTCATCACAGATTGCAATGCTTCCGGATTTTTATCCATGAATTGGTTCATGTTGATAAACCATTGCAGCGATAATTTATTTTCAATTACCGCACCCGTTCTTTCGCTGGTACCTACCTGGCTTTTGTAATCTTCTGTTTTTTCTAACTGTCCTATAGCCGCAATATCTTCTGCAATCTTTTTACGCATAGCAAAACGATCCATCCCTACATAATCCAGCACATGTTGCGTGGGGTTTTCTTCCATCAATTCTTCGGCAGTGAATTTACCGGTAATGTCCAGTGTGTCGATTGCTTTTAAACCATGTTTGGCGCCGAGCATGTTGTCATTCTTGTCGTGCGCTGGTGTTACTTTTAATGCGCCGGTACCAAAATCTGATGTTACATATTCATCCGCTATAATGGGAATTTTTCTATTGATGATTGGTACGATTACTTCTTTGCCAATAAAACTTGCGTAACGTTCGTCTGTTGGGTTTACACAAATAGCAACATCACCCAAAATAGTTTCTGGTCTTGTGGTGGCTACCGTTATGCCCCCAACCCCTGAAGGGGAGTTTTGAGCGTCTGCAAATTTGTAGGTTACATGATACAATTTAGAGTCTACTTCTTTGAAAATTACTTCTTCATCGCTTAAAGCAGTTTGCCCCACAGGATCCCAGTTCACCATTCTTTTTCCCCGGTAAATCAATCCCTTGTTATGGAGGTCAATAAACACTTTGATCACAGCTTTGTAATAGTCGTCATCCATGGTAAAACTGGTGCGGTCCCAATCCAGGCTGCAGCCAAGTTTTTTCAATTGTTGCAAAATGATGCCGCCATATTTTTCTTTCCACTCCCATGCATAAGCCAGGAATTCCTCTCTTGTTAAGGATGATTTGGTGATGCCTCTTTCCCGCAACATGCCCACTACTTTAGCTTCGGTGGCTATGCTTGCATGATCTGTGCCGGGGACCCAACAGGCATTTTTACCATTCATGCGGGCATAGCGAATGAGAATATCTTGTATAGAATTGTTGAGGCAATGGCCCATGTGCAACACACCAGTTACATTGGGTGGCGGCATCACAATGGTGTAAGGTGCCCTGTCATCAGGCGTACTATGAAAATATTTTTTATGCAGCCAGTGTTGGTACCATTTATTTTCCAGTGCCTGCGGCTCAAAATTTTTAGAAAGTTCCATGTGTAATAGTTCCGTTTTTACAAGTGGGCGAAGGTACAAAAAGAGAAGGGATTTTAAAGATGGTCTGCTACAGGGCCTTGCAGAGTTTTCCAGCTAAATATGAGAGGTTTAATTTATGCTTTTCCCGTCCACTTATAAACCTGCAAGCCTACCACTTCCTTGATTAAGTCTTTCCAGCCATTCATAGCATCTACCGACGGCGTGATGGCTTCCGTAAATTCCTGCGGAAAGTCCATCTCTGTGAAGTGTGCCGGGTATGGGGCAATGTTCAGGCCTGCCTTGGTAAAGACTTTTTGAGCTCTTCTCATATGCATGGCAGAGGTAATTAAAAGCACAGGGGTTCGAATACCGACGCTATCTAATATGAGTTTAGAGAACTGTGCGCTCTCGAAAGTGTTGCGGCTGTTACGTTCCGTTAGAATATCGCTTGAGGGTATGCCAAACTGCAGCAGTTGCTCCCTTGCAAAATCTGCATCCTTATATTCTTGTCTGTAGGGATTGCCACTGCCACCACTGATAAGTATCTTTTTTACATGACCCAGTTTGTACAGTCTTACAGCCTGCAAAAACCGGTCGGAGGCTGCGCTGAAATGACCCTGGTTTTCTTTTTTATTGAACTGAACAAACCCACCCAATACAATACCCGCATCGTACACCTGGCCGGTCTCCAATTTTACTGCCTGACTTTGCCAGCTCAAATTCAGGTTGTGAATAATAAAAGGATTCGAGAAAAAGAGGAACCAACCAATTGCGATCCACTTAAAACGCTTTTTCCAGGTTGCATTTCGCAGCACAAAAGCCAACAATATAAAAATGATGAGCCAGTTAAACGGCGAGAGCAGGAAAGAAAGAAATTTGGAGAAAAAGAAAAACATGGTCGCAAGATAATTGTTTATCCTGCACCCAAATGGGTTGCTGAAAAGAGTAAAAGTTGTGGCAATCAATTTCATTTGCCATTGGCTAAAAGAGTACATTTGCTAATAAATGTAGCAAAACAATGTACGCAATCGTAGATATCGAAACCACAGGGGGGCATGCATCGGGCAATGGTATTACCGAAGTGGCCATCTATGTGCATGATGGATTCCAGGTGTTGGATGAGTTTCACACGCTTATTAATCCTCATCAAAAAATCCCTATTTACATTACAGCCCTTACAGGTATTAGCAATGCCATGGTGGCAAGTGCTCCCTCATTCGATGAAGTGGCTGCTAAAATTTACGGCCTGCTTCACAAGAATATTTTTGTAGCGCACAACGTAAATTTTGATTACTCTTTTATTAAGTACCATCTAAAAATTGCAGGCTACGATCTGAATGTTGGCAAGCTCTGCACAGTCAGACTCGGTCGCAAGATTTTTCCGGGCTTGCCATCGTATAGTCTCGGCAACTTATGCCGAAGCAAAGGAATAGAAATTACAAACAGGCACCGGGCTGTGGGCGATGCAAGGGCTACTGTCATCCTCTTCGAAAAAATGCTGGCTGAAGGTGGTCAGGTGCATATAGATCACATGCTTAAGAAATCGTCTTCGGAACAGTGGCTGCCGCTGCACTTAGATAAAAAAGTGATTGCCGGCTTGCCCAATACTCCGGGAGTATACTACTTCCACAATGTAAAGGGAAAGGTTATTTACGTGGGTAAGGCAATCAATATAAAAAAACGGGTGAGTAGCCACTTCACACACAATGATGCGGACAAGAAAAGACAACATTTTTTGCGATTGATTGCCAATATAACTTTTACAGCCTGTGCCAACGAATTGCATGCGCTGGTACTGGAGAGCGCCGAAATTAAAAGACTTTGGCCCAAGTACAACTACAGCCAAAAACAACCTGCGCAGAAGTATGGTCTGTATAGTTTTGAAGATGGTAAAGGATATCTTCGACTGGCCATCGACAAAAAGAAAAAGAATCTGAGGGCACACTACCAATTTAATTTATTGCATGAAGGCACGGTGATGCTGGCTAAAATGGCGGAGCAGTTTGACCTACACAAAAAGCTTTGCTATATTGATAAAGCGCCCATTTCTGAAAAGGATATCGAGTTTCTGGAGCCAGCTCCCCGCTACAATGGCAAAGTGCGGCAGGCTCTGGAAGAACTGGAATTACAACTGCCCACTTTTGCACTGGTAGATAATGGCTTGCAGGCCGATGAAAAGCTTTGTCTGTTAATAGAGCGGGGGAGTTTTTGGGGCATGGGTTACATTAAAACACACTCAACCCCACCGGATATTTTTAGCTTAAAAGAAATGCTGAATCCCTATGCTGACAATGATTTTATTAGAAATGCTGTTTATTCCTTTGTAGAAGTTAATCCGGAGAAGAAAATAATGTTGCAGTGTTAGGACACTATCTTCTTTAGCCTCTGTTCATTTAGTAAAAGTATTTAATATGATTTTATTTATAAGCAGAAACCCCAAGGCTAAAAATCAAATTTTTTTAGATTGATTTTCCATTATTTTCGCTGCCCAAAAAAGTTCATCAATGGTATGCTGTACAAGTGAGTGACACAACGATGTTGCCCAAAAGGACACGTGCTGGTTTAATAAAATATTATTATGTTTTCAAAATTAATTGCACAGAAATTATCAATAAAGTCGCAACAGGTAGACACTGTTTTGCAATTGCTTTCCGAAGGGTCTACCATTCCTTTTATAGCCCGTTACCGCAAGGACATGACAGGAGCTTTGGACGAAGTGCAGATTCAACAAATACAAGATGAAAATAAATTGATGAATGAGTTTGCGGAACGCAAAGCATTTATTGAAAAAACGATTACGGAGCAAGGCAAGATGACCGAAGCTTTGCAGGCAAAGATTAACGCTGCTCATACCATTAGTCAGTTAGAAGATATTTATCTACCCTACAAGCAAAAGCGCAAAACAAAGGCCGTTGTGGCAAGAGAGAATGGCCTGCAGCCTTTGGCAGACATGCTGTTGGAACAAAAAGATATTAACCTGGAGCAGGAAGCTGCTGCGTTCGTAAACGATAAAGTGCTTACAGCAGATGCTGCATTGCAAGGTGCCCGGGATATCATTGCTGAATTGGTAAACGAGAATACGGTCGTGAGGGAAAAATTGCGGAAGTTCTTTGAGCGGGATGCAACCCTCAAGAGTACGGTCATTGCTGATAAGGAAACAGAGGCTGCCAAGTACAAAGACTATTTTGCTTTTAGTGAGAGAATTGCCACCGTGCCTTCGCACAGAACGTTGGCCGTGTTGCGTGGTTTCCTGGAAGGGTATCTCCGTATTGCGATTGAACCAAACGAAGAAACTGCTTTAGAAATAGTGGAGGAATTATACCTCAAAGGAATGAGCAACTGCAGCGATCAATTGCGCAAAGCCATTAAAGATAGTTACCGCCGCTTGTTGCAACCCAGCTTGGAAACAGAATTTCGTACAGCGCTTAAAAATGCTGCGGATGAAGAAGCCATCAAGGTGTTTGCGGAAAACTTACGTCAACTGTTGCTGAGTGCGCCGCTAGGAAGTAAAAAAATATTGGCCATAGACCCTGGTTACCGCACGGGTTGTAAAGTGGTTTGTTTGGACGAAAAAGGCGAGTTGCTAAAGAACGATTTGATTTATGTGCATGAGAACAACAATCGCCTGCACGATGCAGAACATAAAATAAGATCGTTGGTAAAGGAATACGGCATAGAAGTCTTTGCCATTGGCGACGGAACTGCAGGAAGAGAGACAGAACAGTTTATCAAAAAGCTGGGCCTGGGTCTCCCGGTGTATCTGGTAAATGAAGATGGTGCCAGCATCTATTCTGCTTCCGAAATTGCCCGACAGGAGTTTCCCGATCATGATATTACCGTTCGGGGTTCTGTGAGTATAGGCCGCAGGTTGATGGATCCGTTGGCAGAGTTGGTGAAGATCGATCCTAAAAGTATTGGGGTAGGGCAGTACCAGCACGATGTTAATCAACCAAGGTTAAAAGAGCGGCTAGACCAAACCGTTATGAGCTGTGTAAACAGCGTGGGTGTAAATGTAAACACCGCCAGCAAACAACTGCTAAGCTATGTAAGTGGTATTGGTAGTACGTTGGCAGACAACATTGTGAGCTATCGCCGGCAAGAAGGAAAGTTTAGCACCCGCAAACAATTATTAAAGGTTCCACGCTTGGGTGGGAAAGCGTTTGAGCAGTGTGCAGGATTCTTGCGTATACCTGGCGCCGACGATCTGTTGGATACGAGCGCTGTGCATCCGGAGGCTTATGACCTTGTGCAAACCATCGCTGCTGATTTGAATGTGAAAATGAATGAACTGATCGGGAATGAAGAGTTGCTAAAAAGCATCCCGGTTAAAAAATATATTACGGAACAATTTGGGGAACATACGATCAATGATATTATCAACGAATTGAAAAAGCCGGGGCTTGACCCAAGAAGCGAGGCGCAGTTGTTTGAGTTTGCACAAATCTTTTCTATTGATGATGTGCATGTAGGCATGGAAGTGCCGGGCATTGTGACCAATCTCACCCGCTTCGGTGCATTTGTAGACATCGGCGTAAAACAAGATGGCTTGGTGCATGTGAGCGAAGTGGCGCATAAATATATTCAGGATCCCGGCGAAGTATTGAAACTCAACCAGCAGGTAAAAGTAAAGGTGTTGGAAGTTGATGTAGTGCGCAAAAGAATCGCACTTTCTATCAAACAAACAGAGGCAGCGCCGGCGCAGCAAAGCAGGCGACCAGTGCAAAATTTTCAACCAGCAAAAAAAGAAGCCGCTCCCGCAACCATGCAGGATGCCCTGGCAGCATTAAAGAATAAGTTTGGGAGATAATAGGCAATTTGATGCTTTGGTAATATAAAACGGCATCCACTTGTGAACGCCGTTTTTATTTTTTTTGGAGATGGCCTACTTAACTTTGCCGCCAAAATCTTTAGAGCTACCAATGCTGCCCACGCTGCCTAGATTGCCGACTCCTCGAAAATATTGGAGAGGGTGGGTGTGCAAGAAAAGTTTAGCTTTTCTGTTTTACAAAATAGCGGGGATGTGTTCGAATAAAAAAGATTTAAAGTCTGCACGCTCTATCATCCGTGCACCCAAACTTTCCAGATGGTTGGTATGGAGTTGGCAATCGATCAATTGTACATTTTCTTTTTGCAATTGTTGCACATATCTGATGAAAGCAAATTTGCTTGCATTGCTTTGAAGGCTGAACATGCTTTCTCCGAAAAATATATTCCCCAACCGAACACCGTAAAGACCTCCCACCAGCTCGCCATTATTCCACGCCTCTGCACTGTGCGCATAGCCAAGCTCATGCAGTTTTAGGTAGGCTGCTTTCATTTCGCCGGAGATCCAGGTGCCAACCTGACCCTGCCTGTACACATTGCTACAGTTCGTGATAACTTCTGCAAAAGAGTTATTAATACTGAATTCAAATGTTTTTCTGTTCATCACCTGCTGCATACTCTTACTTACTTTCAGTTCTGCTGGAAACAGCACAAATCTTGGGTTCGGCGCATACCAGCAAATAGGTTCGTGTTCGCTATACCATGGAAAAATCCCAGACCTGTATGCCAGTAAAAGTCGGTTCACACTCAAGTCTCCTCCAATGGCTAAAAATCCATCTTCGTCTGCCAACTCAATTGGCGGAAACATAATTTTTTTAGTGAGCAAGTGCATGAGAAATGGTTAGGAAACAAGTTCCTCTATGGTAGCATTAATGAGGCGTTCGTTAATGGCGTCGCATTGCGGTTTCAGAATATCGTAGCTGCCAGTCTTTACAGCGTATTTGCCTTTGCTGTGAATGATCATGGCGCATTGTTCTGCCTGCTCCTGGGAGTGCCCGCAAATTTCCATTAAGGTTTCTATTACCCATTCAAAAGAGTTGATATCATCGTTCCACACAATGAGATTGTAGCCGGTGGAACTCTCCGTAAGCACATCCAGGTCTTCCTGGAATTCTTCTAAAGGATTGTATGATAAAAAAGTAAACATTCTGTTTTACAAAAATAGCGCTATTTCTTCTTTGTAAATTCAATAGAAAATAAGAGGCTTAAAAAAAGAATTAAAAAAGAAGCATAAAAGTTTTGCTGAGATAGTTTTACCCTTATCTTTGCCGTCCGAAAACGGTAAAGGGAGTTTAGCTCAGTTGGTTTAGAGCATCTGCCTTACAAGCAGAGGGTCCGCGGTTCGAACCCGCGAACTCCCACCAAAGCCTCACAGAAATGTGGGGCTTTTTTCATTATATGCGATATACGGTTTACATACTCTTCTCCATTTCGAGAAACAAATATTATGTGGGTTACACCGGCGATTGTCCAATCACCCAACTTTCCTGTAAAACCTCCGTGGTTTGAATTGTGCTTGCGAAGGCGGGTAGATAGTCCGTCGCCGGTGTAACCCACATAATATTTGTTTCTCGAAAT
>JBKJKD010000236.1:0-3666 GCA_046597635.1 Ferruginibacter sp.
ATTTTTGAACCGCTCTACCCGATAAAATTATTATTTCATCGCCGCCGTATTGAGGGCAGTGTCTGCTATACTGGTGAGTAACTCATCACATTTTTTTTCTTCTGCCAAAGTTGCCAACAGGTGTTTCAATGCTGTCTTCTGATCGAGCACTTTAGCAAAAGCTGCCAGCGTGCCATAGGTAGCAATTTCGTAATGTTCTACTTTTTGAGAAGCGGCAATGATGCCTGCATCCCTCACTGGGCCAGGGCGTGTTTCTTCCATAATGCCGGTACCTTCTTTCAGCAAACCTTCCATGGCATCGCACTTTTTTGCCTGGGCTTTTTTACCCATGGAAGCAAAAATTTCTTCAAGACGGGTAACCTGGCCCTTTGTTTCTTCAAGGTGGCCGGTGATCGCTTTCTTTAGTTCCGGAGAAGTTGCATTTTTGATCATTTTCGGAAGTGCCTTTGTGAGGGCTTTCTCTGCCCAATAAATATCTTTCAGGCTGTCTTCAAAAAGATCTTCCAATTCTTTGGCGGCATCTTTTTTTGCGGGCAGTTTTCCAGCCGCTTTTACAGGAGCTTTTGATGCGGTTTTTGCCGGCGCTTTTGAAGCGGCCTTTTTTGTTGTTGCCATAATGTTGATTGAATGGTGAGTGTTTGAATGATTGTTTAAAACTGTTCAAACCTATTCCTAATACCATGCCAGTCAAAAACATTTATAGGCTTTAGTTGGTAACAATAACGGGATCAATTATGATGGGGAATACCCTCCCCGAAAAAACAACAGCGTTTGTTTTATTCTACAATTTTGCAGAAATAAATGCGCCTCTTTGAATTGTTTTAAACGAATATTTCATACGGTATTATTTACTCCAACTACTTTTTTTGGAGTTGATGTGATGCATTATTTTATGAGCGTGCTCCCGGGAGTTTTCTATAAAAAGGCGATGCGTATTCATACCACCACAAATAACACCAGCCAGGTAAATACCAGGCACGTTGGTTTCAAAATTATCTTCATTGTACACCGGCGTGCGGCTGTCATCATCAGAAAGTTGAATGCCGAGCTTTTGCAAAAAACTAAGATTGGGTTGGTAACCGGTCATGGCTAAAACCCAGTCATTTGCAAGGGTAACAGTGCCCTCTGCGGTTTGTATATCTACTTCATGGGGTCGTATAGCCGCCACCGATGCATTAAAATATGCGTTGATAGATCCTTCGTTGATGCGGTTCTCCACGTCTGGCTTCACCCAGTATTTTACTCTTTCGCTAAGCTGCTCTCCCCTCACAACCATGGTAACGTTGGCTCCTTTTCTCCAGGTTTCCAGCGCAGCATCTACGGCAGAATTGGCGGCTCCCACCACCAGCACATTTTGAAAGGCGTAAAAGTGTGGATCATCGTAATAGTGTTTCACTTTGGGCAGCTCTTCGCCCGGTACATTAAGTAAGTAGGGGATATCATAAAAGCCGGTGCACAGCACGATGTTGAGAGCCAGATAAGTTTGCTTAGAGGTTGTAATGGTAAATCCAGCTTCTGTTGTGCTTGCTGCTGTTACTTCTTCAAACAAACGGATTTGCAAGCCTCCGGCCACAGCTACCCGGCGGTAGTATTCCATGCCTTCGCTTCGGGTAGGCTTGGGGCTGTTGCACACAAAAGGTATCCCACCAATTTCCAGTCTTTCACTGGTGCTAAAAAAAGTCATGTTTACCGGGTAATGATACAGGGAATTTACAAGCGTACCTTTTTCCAACACTACATAGCTCATCCCTGCTTTCTTTGCTTCAAGAGCACAGGCGAGACCAATGGGGCCTGCACCTACTATAATTACATCATACAATTCTTCCGTCATATGGCAAAGATATTTGTATAAACCCAGCTGCTTTTGTTCTTGATTCGCTGTTCTCCATATTTTTAAGAAAAGTTCCGCCTTTCGGGTCATGCAGCGTCTGTTCATTCGGATCCGATTTGCTGGCCTTAGCGCAGCCTGCCGGTCCTCACACTTTCACCATTTTAGATGTTGTTTGGAAATTCATGATATTTTTTTTAAGCCCATCTCAATTTTAAACAGGCCTGTCAGTATTCGGGAAAAATCTCTCAATTTTTAATCCGTATGATTTTAAACTATTTTCGGCACCTGATTTCAAAATGACCTTTTATGAAAATGAAACCATCAAAACTGTTTACCGGATTCGTAAACAGTGAAAAAACCGGTGGTCTTACACTCATAGCCTGCACGGTGGTATCGCTGCTACTCTTCAATACAAGTTTTGGAGAAGGGTATCTTGATTTTTGGCAAAATACTTTTGCAGGGCATAGCATAGAACACTGGATAAACGATGGCCTGATGGCTATCTTCTTTTTGCTAATAGGGCTGGAACTGGTAAGGGAGGTATACATGGGAGAATTGTCCAGCATTAAAGAGGCTGTTTTACCTATATCCGGTGCCCTTGGAGGTATGTTGGTACCGGCAAGGCTTTACTTAGTGCTCAACTATGGAACGAACACACAATCTGGGGCAGGAATTTCTATGGCAACAGATATTGCCTTTGACCTTGGCATTTTATCCCTGCTGGGAAACCGGGTGCCTACTTCTGTAAAATATTCTTAACAGCACTCGCTGTGTTAGATGACCTGGGGGTAATCCTGGTAATTGCCATTTTCTATACCAAAACCCTACTATGGACAAATCTGTTTATTGCGCTAGGTATTTTTGCGGCGCTGCTGACCATGAACAGGTTGAAGGTGAAAAACCTAATTCCATATCTTATTTTGGGAGTTATGATGTGGTATTTCATGCTCAACTCTGGCATACATGCAACTATAACTGGTGTGCTGCTGGCGTTGGCCATACCGTTTGGCAATGGGTCAAGAAAGTCTGGTTCGAACATCCTGCAGTGTGCTTTGCACAAACCGGTAGCTTTTATCATTCTTCCTGTTTTCGCTCTGGCCAATACAGCAATTGTTTTAAGTAATGACATTGGCCAAACGCTTACAGAAACCTACAGCACGGGCGTTGCGCTTGGGCTGATAATTGGTAAACCATTAGGCATATTTTCAGTCTGTTTCTTAGCCGTTAAAGCCGGTCTTTGCAAACTGCCAGACGAAATGACCTGGAAGACATTGCCAGGTGTAGGCTTTTTGGGCGGTATCGGCTTTACCATGTCTATCTTTATTACCCTGCTGGCTTTCGACGATTTTGTTATCATCAACAATACTAAGGTTGTTATCCTCCTTTCCTCCATGCTGGCAGGCATCATCGGCTTTGTATTGTTGAAAAGGATTTTGAAGACGGAAATAGCAGAAGAAAATTAACCAATTCCCCATTTACAGCATACCTTGAAAACGATCACAGGGACTAAGATAATAACTAATCAGTAAGTAGCCGACCCGATTCGGGCATACTTCTATCATCATAACAATCGAAGCCATGGCCGTAAAAAATGAAAAGAAATTGTCTGCAGCAGAACGTAACGCATTATTGGGCGAATTAAAAGCCCGTTTTGAAAAAAACTTAGAGCGGCACAAAGATTTGAATTGGGCGCTTGTACACGCCAGGCTTGAGGTACCGGATGCAGCTACAAAACTGTGGTCGCTGCAAAGGATGGAACAAACCGGTGGTGAGCCCGATGTGGTGGGCCTCAATAAAAAGACTGGCGAATATATTTTTTATGATTGCAGCCCCGA
>JBKJKD010000278.1:0-8254 GCA_046597635.1 Ferruginibacter sp.
GGATGCAGCTACAAAACTGTGGTCGCTGCAAAGGATGGAACAAACCGGTGGTGAGCCCGATGTGGTGGGCCTCAATAAAAAGACTGGCGAATATATTTTTTATGATTGCAGCCCCGAAACACCAAAGGAACGAAGAAGCCTTTGTTACGATGAGGATGCCCTTGTGGCAAGAAAAGAAAATAAACCTACGGGCAGTGCATTAGGAATGGCAGAGGAAATGGGTATAACGTTGCTTACGCAGGAAGAATACCGCCACTTGCAAACCCTGGGAAGCTTTGATAACAAAACATCGAACTGGTTAAAAACGCCAGCTGACATCCGCAAACTAGGTGGAGCCATTTTTGGAGACTACCGCTTTGGGAGGGTCTTCGTTTATCACAACGGCGTACAATCTTACTATAGCGGGAGAGGTTTTCGGGGCGCTTTGAGTGTTTAAAAAATATGCGTCAGTTCTTGCGAAAAAAGAGTAGCGGTGAAGTGCACTGTAAAAGGATTTTTTCACATTTAAATACAGGTCTATTTTTAAACTACATACTTAGCCATATATTAAATTTTGATTAAAGAAATGGTACTCCGTGGGGTGTAAATTAAGTAGGTTGGCTAGCCTGCAATCACCGAAAGGATTTGAAGTGAAAATCATACTATGGTTTTGTTGCCCCTAGGTAACTGAAGAATTTGTGGATATGTGGTGGCGCTTTTACAATCGTGGTTTTTGTGATTCTGATTGGTATAATTTTATTTGGATGCCGTGTTCATAATACTAAAACAAAGGAGAACAAGAGCGAGCCAGCTTTGAAATATAAAGCTTGGCTAAGCCTAACGGAACTGCATTCATTGGCAACTATATTTAACGCACGACTATGCAAGCGCCTTAGAAAGGAGGGTATAAAAATACATTACCATGCTTTGAGATTAAGGTGAATGGTACAAAAACAAAAATTTAAATAATTAAACCTGATGGTGCAAACAGATAATTTTAAACAAATTGAAGTTAGTTCCTCACTGCAACTGAGACAATGGCTGCAGCAAAACCATCGGCAACCGGAGGGGGTGTGGCTCGTTACTTATAAAAAGCATGTTGTAGAAAAATATGTTTCTACCTCCCAGGTATTAGATGAACTGCTTTGTTTTGGATGGATTGATGGGATAAGAAGAAAATTAGATGCAGATAAAACCATGCAGCTTATTACTCCCAGGCGGGTAGAACATTGGTCGAAGACTTACAAGGATCGTTATGCAGTTTTAGAAAGTAAAGGGCTCGTAGAAAACCCAGGACATGAAGCAGTCTTAAGTTCGAAGCAAAATGGACTATGGGATTTTATGGACGATGTCGATGCTTTAATAAAGCCTGCTGACTTTAATAAAGCTTTAGCGGACTACCCCAATGCCATGGCAAATTTTGATGCCTTTGGTGCCTCAAGCCAGCGCTTCACTTTACGGTGGATAAAACTTGCAAAAACAAGCGAAACAAGGGCAAAGCGAATAGGACAGGCAGCAGCACTAGCCGATAAAAACTTAAAAATCCCCGGTCTATAAAACATAGTTATGATTTTTGTTTGCCCAAAATGCGAAAGAGAATTGCGAAACCCAAATCAATGGCACAACTGTGTAAAAGTGAACATTGGTGACCTTTTTACGAATAAAGCTAAAGAACTAGAGTTTGTGTTTGACAGACTCCTTGCAGAAATTATTGAATGGGAAAATGTAGCTGTTAGCGCAACTCAAAATTGTATTGTTTTTGTTCACCGTCAAACTTTTTTAGTTGTGCGCCCCATGAAAACACAACTAGATTTAAAGTTCTATTCAGACACCGAACAAAACGAATTTCCAATCATTAAAAGTATTGCCTATTCAGGTAAGTTTGAAAACCATATCAGGGTTTCGAAGTTAGAAGACCTAAGCAAGGAAGTGTATGGTTTTATAAAGAAATCGTATACAATTCACAGCTTCGGGGCTAAAAGAAATGTGAGTTGAAGTGATTGGCAAAGGCTCGGATATCACCCCAATGCATTTTATCATGGCGGTTATTGAAAAGAAAAAGGCTGTCTCAAAGGAAGTCATTTCACACTAACACCGAAACAATCCAAAGTATACCATGAATTTGGTTGATCATTCATTGGTTCCTTGCCTGCTTGTTTTCGTTGTAGGAAATTTTCTATTTTGAAACAGCCTCGCTTATTAATTACGCAATTCATCAAGCAATACCACACCAGGCATTTGCAACATCTTATCTTGCTGCAAGTCCTGTTGAACCTGCAGGTACACCCGTAATTATTTGCACTTTGCTTAAACTTCCGTTGCTCGCTACTTTAAATACGCCAATGCTGTTTCCTCCGCCATTTAAGACGTACAGGAATTTAGAATTTCCGCTCAGTGCTGCATCAATTGGCCCAGCGCCAGTGGTGGCTGCTATAGGCGTATTAACAGCGATAGCGCCGGTGTTTCGGTTGATGTCAAAAGTGGTAAGATTGTCACTGGCCGTATTTGTTGCAAAAGCATACTTACCATTGTTGGTAATTACAACCCAACATGCCGCACTTTGATTGGCTCCCACAGAACCTGTAGAGAGCGAGATGGAGCCATTGTAGTTTACCCGGTAGGATGAAAGTTTGCTGGCATTAGCGGCCCCACCCGCAGCTTCGGACACAAAAATGTTTCCATTATTACCAGCGTCAAATCCAAACGGAGTAGGAGTGGAGGAAGTGATGGAATGCATTGTACCGGGCTTGCCAGCCTCATTAATGGTATAGGTGATAATTTTATTGGTAGCCTTCTCGGTGATTACCACAACCCTCCCATCGTTTACAAAAGAAATTTGTGCAGCTCCAGACGATTGTGAACTTAATGGTCTTGTAGAACCCGCAATAGGCGTCAGCCTCATATTGTCCCGCAATTTAAAACCAGAAATATTCCCCGTACCGCCGGCATTCAAAACATACACAACATCGTCTTCCATGGTTACACTCACAGGCCGCATACCTCCGGAGCTGACGGTTGATTTCAGTGATAATCCATAGGGCGAAACTGAGAAAGACGAAATGGTATTGCTACCGGGATTCACTGCCAGCAACACATCCCCATTTTTAGCCAAAGCAATAGCGCCCTGATTGCCAAGGCCGCCACCGGTACCGGTACCGCCTGTGGCATAGGCAGCAGTAAAAGTAAGTTTACCATCCGAGGCACGCAGGTAATCCATCACCTTATTGCCTGCAACCTGGTTGCTCAAGGTGTACACGTGTTTGTTTGCGCCAAAGGATTCGTCGTCATCTTCAGCGCTGGTTTCAGATAAATTTTCTGTAGTCTGTTTTCCTTCCTCTTGCAAAAAACCAGTTTGTTTTTGGCAGGAAAACAACATTAGAGATGTGAGAACAAAAGCGGTGAGCGTTTTTAAATGTTTCATAAAATTAGTTTGATTGATGAATAAATAGGAATTCATACTGATACGGATGGTTCTTGATGTGGATATTGATTTTAAAACGGATGGGCAACAGATATTTTGGGCAATAGGATGCCATGCCTGTTTAAATAGTGTTTTAAAACAGGCTTTGAAAACGTCAACTTATAATTACTGAAAGAATATTACTGTAAAACCGCATGGCCGAACAGGACGGAAAAGCCTTTGCACCATATTAAAACCCGATTGTTAGATGTATAATTGATGGAGGCATCCAGCTCGTAAGAAAAATTGCCTGAGACAGCTTTTAATAGTCCTATTTCCTGGAAGGGACTACCAGCCGTGTTTGGCGAAAGCCAAATTCTTAAATCGGGGCCGTTATCTGTTTTGAAGTTTTGGAAAACGAGTGATTTTTTGCCGGCTGCATCGCTTACAATTTTTACCGTGCCGCTGCTGGGGTGAACATTGCTTACAAAATTTCCGCTAACGATGGTTGTTCCCTCAGGCAGGCTGTCATCTACAGCAACTGGGGTGTTGGACTTTTTGCAGGAACTAAAAGAAAAACACACAAACACGGTCAATAAACAGATAATTCTTTTCATTTTTTTAAGGTTAGATGGCGTTTTTAAATATGCTGGGTCACAGCAATGGTAAACCGCAATTCAGCATCCACCCATGCACATTGATAATCTAAATAAAAATGCAAAATTGACTAGGTTCCTCTCATTTACACAATAAACTGTTGGACCGTTTTATTTAAAAAATATTTTTTTTAAATACTGCTTACCTCTATTTTTATACTCTACTCACATACACTTATCCATTGCCAGAACAATTAATGTATACTGAACCAGATTTGGTAGATCTGCTTAAAAAGCACGACAACGCAGCATTTGGCTATTTGTATACTCATTACAAAGGAGCGCTCTTCACGGTTATTATCAACATAATACCAGACAGGGAAATAGCTGCTGATGTTTTGCAGGAGGCTTTTTTGATGGTATGGAAAAATATAGAGAAGTACGATTCGGGCAAAGGCAAACTGTTCACCTGGCTGTTTAATGTTACCCGCAACTGTGCCATTAATACCACCAGGTCTAAGATTTATAAAACGCAGCAAAAAAACGATTCTTTAAACAATTACGTTAATCATGTTGATGAACAACAAAACCAGGTATTAAACATCAACCACATAGGGCTTAGAAACCAGGTGCAACGGCTAAGGGTAGATTACAAGAATGTACTTGAACTGTCTTATTTTGATGGCTATACTCATGAAGAGATTGCTAAAATTTTAATGATTCCATCTGGCACAGTAAAAACCCGGTTGCGGAATGCTTTGATAGAATTACGTAAACAATTTGTATAAATGGATATTAACAGTTACATATCGTCCGGCATCATTGAAACCTATGTGATGGGTTTGTGCAATGCCGAAGAAAAAAGTGAGATGGAATCCTTGCGGCGGCAATATCCTGAATTAAACGAGGCGGTTTTGCAATACGAAACAGCACTTGAAAGTAATTTATTGAAAAACGCTACCATGCCCGGAGATGCAGTGGACGAAAAAGTTTTAAAGTCACTACGTGCATTACAAACTCCTGTTGTGAACATAGCAACTGGTGAACTTAAACAGAAAAAAACAGGCTGGCTCAAATTTGTTGCTGCTGCTGCCGTTTTGTTATTGGCCATAAGCAGTGTCTTTAATTTTATGCTCTACAGCAAAAACAGTCAGCAGGAATTGGTGCTGAAACAAAAGGAAAATTATTCACCCTTACCACTTGACAATTATAACATACTAAAGCAACAAACCATCACACCCGTTGCTATGTACGGTGTTTCTTCTCACAGTATTTGCCGATGTACTATATTTTGGGACAAAGCAGCTGGCAAAGCCTTTATCATGATCCACCACCTGCCGCAGGTTTCGCAAAACAATTACCAGTTATGGGCCATAGTAGATGGTAAGCCCGTAAGTGTAGGTATCATAAATGATGATATCCGGGATCGGTTTATTGAAATGAGTAACGTACCGCTGGGTGCTACTTCTTTTATAGTTACTTTAGAAAAAGCAGGAGGTACCACCACCCCCACAATGGAAGAAACCTACCTGAGCGGAAGTATATGATTGGTTTTTATTCGAACCCTTATTTAATTCACCATCTTCCACCTCATTTTTTACAACTCTTTGTGAGCCGCTATTGCTGGCACTCTAGCATTTTTGAATTCAAAGACTTCTATTGCACACTCCATTAAATTAATCCCAATGATAGACAGGAAGTAAATGATCCAACATTTATGGATAAATTTATCATGGGTTCCTTAATGTGGTTGAACTTTACTGTCTCCTCTGATAAGAAGCCCGGTAGGTTATCTTCCATTAAAAAACGAACACTATTTTGTTATGAATAAAGGGAAGCTCATCATCGCAATGCTGATAATGCTTGCAAATCAAACATTCGCCCAAAAAAGCCAACTTCACGATCAGATCAAACAGGTAGAAAACAACCTCATCCCCTTTGTTCCGGTAAAAGGTTTTAAAGGTTGGAACATCTTAGACAGAATGAATTACTACAGAGTGCCCGGTGTAAGCATTGCAGTTATCAAAAATTATAAAGTTGCCTGGGCTAAGGGATATGGTTTGGCAGATACTACTACCAAAATGCCGGTCACCACAGAAACGATGTTTTCTGCGGGTTCTATCAGCAAATTTTTAATGGCAGTTACAGCATTAAAAATGGTAGAAAAAAAACAACTAGCATTAGAAGCACCCATCAACAATTACCTCAGCAGTTGGAAAATAGCAGACAATGATTTTACCAAAAAGACGCCGGTAAGTTTGCGGATGTTGCTCAGCCATTCCGCTGGCACTTCTCAAACTTCCTATTTTGGTTTTATACCCAATCAACCCTTACCCAATATGGTAGAAGTTTTAAGCGGCAGCAAAATAGCGGAAAGCAGACCTGTAGTGGTAAACAGTGAGCCTAACAAAGAATTCCGCTATTCTGGTGGTGGCAGTATGATAGCCCAGTTGGCGTTGATGGACGTGAGCAAGCAATCATTCGAAACTTTGACACAGTCCATCCTGTTTGATAAACTAGGCATGAAAAATTCAACTTTCACCCAACCGGTTTCCCAAAAGTTCGGTAAGCAATGCGCCTGGGCTTATTCCTCGGCCTCCTGGTTTAAAGGGATGCCATATGTGTATCCACAACAAGCAGCAGCGGGACTTTACAGCACACCCACAGACCTTGCAAAGTTTTTTATAGATGTGCAAAAGTCTTTATTAGGTGGGGGGAAAGTATTGGGGAAGGTAATGGCAAAACAAATGCTAACGCCACAACAAAATATTTCTGATGGAGCCTATAAAGAACAAATTGGTATTGGCCCATTCCTCCTTCAGCGTACCGATAACAAAGATCCAAAGGGAGTCTATTTTGAATTCACTGGCGTTAATGCAGGCTTTTTGGCCTTTGGTATGGCCAGTGTGGAAGGTGGTAATGGCGTAGTAATCATGATGAATTCCGGTGATGATGTGAATGGCCTGGGAAAGGAAATACGCAGAGCTGTTGCCAAAACCTATGATTGGACAAATTTTTTGCCTACGGAAATTGAGCCGATTAGTTTATCAGAAAATGAGCTGGATAAGTTTACTGGGCGTTATAGAATGTCAGATGACGAAGTACTTTATCTGCGGCGGGAAAATAATTATTTGGTGGAAAATATCAATGAAGGAAACAATATCTACTGTTTCCCCATTGCTAAAGACAGCATTGTTTTTACAGACTACAATGTAAAGGCACTTTTTAAAACCGATGAAAACGGCGAAGTGATATCGCTGCAAAACATTTGGCAGGAAAAACCGATGATGAAAATGAAAGCAGATGAATTTTCGCCAAGCGAATACCTTAAAATGAAAAAGTATGACGAAGCCAAAAATGCATTCAAACAAATGAACATGAATGAATACAGAATTACCTATTTGGCTTACGACTTAATGAATAAAAAGCCAATGGATGCAACTGCTGTAAAAACTATCCTGGAATTAGCCGTTGAGCAACATCCAAGATCTTCCATAGTGTACAGCCGTTGGGGTGACTACTATTTAAAATTAAATTACAAGACGAATGCGATAAAAAGTTATGAAACCGGTTTGCAACTTGACCCTAACGACCAACAAACAAAGGATGCTCTCCTGCTTTTGAAAAAATAATAATTGAATGATCATTTATACTACAGCCATTACCGAAAGCGATCTACAGCAGATCCTCACTTTACAAAAAGAAAATCTTTCTGAAGCGCTTACTATAGAAGAAAGACAAAGCCAGGGCTTTGTGACGGTGAACCATAGCTATGATCAATTAAAGAGCTTGAACGATATTGAAAAGCATATCATAGCCAAACACAATGACCACGTAATTGGTTACTTACTGGCCATGACAAAACAATCACAGTTCGACATACCCATCCTTGTACCGATGTTTGATGCGTTTGGAAGTGTATTGTATGAAGACAAAAAAGTGGCAGATTACAATTATTTAGTTGTTGGTCAAGTTTGCATCCACAAAGCGTATAGGGGGCAGGGTATTCTTGACAGCTGTTATGCTGCCTACAAAAAATACTACAACGGCAAATACGATTTTGCTATTACAGAAATTGCGAGTGACAACCTGCGCTCTTTGAATGCCCATAAGAGAATTGGGTTCGAAGCAATACATTCCTATACTTCCCCCGACGATACCACATGGGTAGTGGTTCTTTGGGACTGGAAAAAAGTTGGGTAATAGAAGGTTTTTTATGTAGATAGTTAAACAAAAATTTGCGGCTCTCAGTTTAATTTTAAAACTCCCGACACAGGCT
>JBKJKD010000065.1:0-46677 GCA_046597635.1 Ferruginibacter sp.
GGTATTTTATTAGCTTTGATTGGTACGTGGTTGAATTTTTTAGAAAGGGATTAAATAGATTATGGAAATTAAACTTAAAAAATTGCGGCGAAAAGGTCAAGATCTACACCATTATAAGTCCAGGTCATTCTTAAAGAACTGGATGGCGGGACGAAGGACGCAGACATTTTCCGCAAGGATGGCATTACTGATGCTTCTGTGCACAGTTGGACAAATAACTATGTACGGATGACCGTTTAAGAATTTTCCAGGTTACGAGCCTTTGATCGGGAGAACAGTCACTTGAGGCGGGCAGGCGCCGACCTTAGCCTTTATAAACAGATTTTAAAAAAGGTAAATTCAAAAAAGTAGTAAGACCCCTTAGATAAGAAGATAGGTGTATAGTATACTCTAGAACAGGATCCAGTTTCGCATTGAAAGACCTGTAAGCTGTTTTCTTGCCCGAAGATCAGAAAGTATGATAAAAATAATTCCTCAGAAAGAAGAACCCCACAAGCAGCGTTCAAAGCTAAAATAGAAACCAAAAGGCAGGGGCAAAACAAAATGACTTTGCCGGTGCATCCAACACACCTATTATCATAGTAGTAGCAAGATAAAACATGCATATGACTAACATGGCTATATCTCGTACATAAAGCCAACCAAAAGAAGGCAGCAAAGCCAAGCCAATCCTAATTTCATGCTTAGACGGAGAAGCAAGTTATTGGGTTTTGATTTTAAGCATAACATTTTGCAAAGCGACCGGCAAGTAGGGTCACAGCCCCTTCAATCGAATGCGGAAGGGGACGTTGATAAATTAATCAAAGCCTGCCAGAGATGTGATAAAATCATCAGAAAGAGCAATTGAATGGTACGGCAGACCAGTTTGAAAAAGAACTGATAAAAGTCCGGAATTCATTTCCAGAGGGTTTCAACAATTTTTAAAATACAAGAAAATAAAAAATGAGCGAATATTCGTAAATGCAAGCCTCGAAAGAATTGTTTCATTAAGAGGTTTAATCGTACAGCTAGAGAAGAGCTTTTTGATACAATAATTTTCCAAAGCCTGAAAGAGGGCACATAAAAGGCTTCAAAACTTAACCATGAATACAACTGAACAAGGCCGTACGAATTATTAAAAAACAAAATGCCCCTAAATATGCAGAATGGGATTTTTAAAGGCATACCCTTTTTAAAATATAAAGAGCAGACGAAAAAAGCGCCCATTCTGATCCAATTTTGTCGGGTGAATCTATTGCCGGGAAGTTACTCCTCAGCAGAGCTCACCTCCGCTTCAATTCAATAATGAATTTCGAAACACAAAACTATACCTACATACTGTTGAAAATGAGTAGCGACTTTCCCTGTAATCAACTCTAATATTATTGGTAAGGCTGCACCGGGAGCCATATGATAGAAAACAAGTCCAGGAACTGGACACCTGTAAAGTAAAGGCCCTAAACAGAATGGCATTTTAAAACGCTGTCAGCTGAAATAACCTGTTTGATTGGTATTAAATTTTTAGACCTTATTTTTGAACTGTAGATTCATCAACCCAAAGGAATTATGACCAGCTTTGAATAAATATCTCTTCAGAACAAAAGAATAGTGAAGATTTTCCCTTCTTAAGCATCTGAAAACAAAAATTATACGCTAAAAACTATTTATGAACCGCAAAAAAGCAATTCTTTCTATGTTCCTACTTGGAGGGGGTATTGCCACTTCCATAACGGGCTATAAATGGTATTATATCAATAAGACTCCAAATTTGCGTTATATTGATGATAACAAAACTTTAATAGCCAACCTTGCAGAAACCATTATCCCACGTACAACTACCCCTGGTGCAAAAGATATAAAAGCAGAGGAAGTGATCATATCTCTGTTAAAAAATGTTTGCGATAGAAAAACACAAAATAATTTTATTGATGGATTAAAAGATGTAACCGCTTACTCATTGAATATTTATAATAAGAATTTTAATGACCTTAATTTCTCTCAGCAAACAGCGACAGTCAATCATTTTTTTAAAAAGGGAAAAAATTTTAAAGGCAACATTGGCAAGGCTAAAAACAAATATTTTGGAAAATCTTTTTTTGAAATTCTAAAGTATTATACCACAGTGGCCTTTTGTACTTCCAGTAGAGGAGCCAAAGAGGCCCTTGCTTACGATTACATACCTGGCAAATATGTTGGTTGTACCCCATTACTACCACAACAAAAATCCTGGGCCACAAAATAATACCTATGGGACAACAACAGCAGCCAGACAGCATAAACATCAACAACAAAGGAAAAAAAGAAGTTAGTTATGATGCTATCGTAATAGGCAGCGGTATAAGTGGCGGCTGGGCTGCAAAGGAATTATGCGAAAAGGGTTTAAAAACTTTACTGCTGGAACGGGGAAGAAACGTGGAGCATATCAAAGATTATCCCACTGCCACTATGCACCCTTGGGAGTTTGATAAAAGGCTTGAGCATTCGGAAACAGACAGTATCGAAAACCCAATACAATCCCGTTCTTACAATGAAGGAAGCAAACATTTTTACGTAAACGATCAAGAGCATCCGTACATCCAGTCAAACCCATTTAACTGGATACGTGGCTACCAGGTAGGTGGACGGTCCTTAACGTGGGGCAGGCAAACTTACCGCCTAAGTGACCTGGATTTTGAAGCAAACCATAAAGATGGCCATGGCACCGATTGGCCGATAAGGTATAAGGATATTGCTCCATGGTATGATTATGTGGAATCTTTTGTGGGTATAAGCGGGCAAGCAGAAGGAATACCGTATCTCCCCGACAGTATTTTTTTACCTGCTATGGAAATGAACTGTATAGAAAAACATTTTTCGCAAAAAATAAAATCGCATTTTAAAGGCAGGTATGTTACTAACGGAAGAGTAGCAAATCTTAGCAAAGGCTGGAAAGACAGAGGTCCTTGCCAGTATAGAAATTTATGCGAAAGAGGGTGCCCCTTTGGTGGCTACTTTAGCAGTAACTCCGCAACTATCCCAGCTGCTGCTGCCACAGGTAATCTTACTTTACGGCCACATGCCATAGTTTCTGAAATTATTATTGATGAAGATACTGGGAAAGCTACAGGGGTAAGATTTGTAGATGAGCTTACGAAAGAGAGCCTTGAATATTTTGCCAAAGTAATTTTTTTAAATGCATCAACCATCGCAACCACATCTATTTTACTGCAGTCTGTGAGTAACCGTTTTGAAAACGGATTGGGCAATACAAGCGGTCAGGTAGGTTTGAACCTTATGGATCATCATTCCGGCGTAGGTGCATCCGGCCAGCATGATTTGTATAAAGACCAGTATTATGCCGGGAGAAAACCGACTGGAATCTACATCCCCCGGTTTAGAAATATTGACGAAGGCACTAAACATGCAGATTTTATTAGAGGGTATGCTTACCAGGCAGATGGGGAAAGAAGCGAATGGAGGGATGTTATGAAAGCCGACAATGGTTTTGGCGCATCATATAAAAATGAACTTACCACACCAGGCCCCTGGACTATGTGGATGGGTGCCTGGGGCGAATGCCTGCCCAACGCTGAAAATAAAGTGACACTGGATAACAACCAGAGAGACAAGTGGGGCCTACCACTGATTAATATCAATTTTAATTTTGGAGAAAATGAAAGGTTGATGAGAAAAGATGCAAAAGAAAGTGCTGCAGAAATGCTTGAAGTAGCAGGTTTTAAAAATATACAAAGCTTTGATTACAATGCCCCCGGCGGCAGCACCATACATGAAATGGGTACTGCAAGAATGGGAGCCGATCCTAAAACATCTGTGTTAAATAAATACAACCAGATGCATGATGTGAAAAATCTTTTTATAACCGATGGAAGTTGTATGCCTTCGGGTGGCTGCCAGAATCCTTCGCTCACTTATATGGCACTTACCGCAAGAGCCTGCGATTATGCCGTGAGGGAATTGAAGAAAAATAATTTGTGATCCTTATACGTCTTTCCAAATTTTTATCAACCTTTGGAAAACAGATTAACCTTTAAATGCCCTGACTTATTTTACACACTTACAATACTAACGCCGACTGCAGTGGCACACCTATCAACTCTTGAAGTTCAATTACGGCTATGTTTAGTTCTTTCTCTTTGGTAACAAGTTTACCTTGTTCACTTACATAAGACTTATAAAATCTGTTCATTTCATCCAGTTCAATACTTCCATCGGCATAGTTTTTTTGTGCCGCCAAGTATGCCTGATAATCATCATCCATACCTATCTTCTGTAGCCTTAGCAGTTCTGTTTTCTCTTTATAGTTTTCATAAAGAGAAAGCACTAAAGTTCTCATTGCTTGCAGTTTTTCCTTTTTATTTTCGGTATTGATGATAACATTCTGCTCGGCAATCTTTTTCTCGGATTTTGATTTTGAAATAATATTAAACGGAATACTGATACCCAAATTATATTTAGGAAAAAAACTTGCGGCAGGAGAATTATTTATTACAAATTCGTTAATATTTGCACCGGCATTAAGCGAACTTAGCCAGGAGTAACCGGCACGTTTTCGCTCAAGTTCTGCTATGCGAATGTTTGCATCTGCTACTGCAAAAGCAGGATTAGCATACGCTAACTGTACCAGCTTAACTTTTATAAGAGAGTCTTGGTTCAATGAAGAAATATCCACTGGCTTAGATGAGGTAGTACGGGGATTGTCTATCCGATACTTTTTCCTTATACTATCAGGCACCTGCGGAATACGCTGGGCGCTAACCATTATTTGTAAACAAAAGATAAAGAAGCAGCAGATTGATACTTGTTTCATAAAAATTCTTTTGGTAATACTTTTATAAGGTACCACAATTTAAAATTATAAACGATGCAGAAATGTAATGGGTGGATTTAAATAGGATGATGAGAGTTTATTACGATAAATTTTTAGGGGGTCTTTCATTATAATCAAATTCCTTTAGCCTTTGCAGCAAAGATAAACAGCAAAATATAAATATGGCTCCCGGAAACTGACCCACAGAAACCTGGCTGTACTGCGTAACAATAATTGAAAATAGTGTACAGGTAATGGCCACTACATAGGTTCGATACAATTTTATTCTCATTATAAAGAAATAATGGATTCCCTGGTATAATATTATTAAAAAAAACAGGATGTTAAGTGCTAACCCAATCCATCCCTGCTCTATTGCCACTCTTAAAAATCCGCTATCAGTAGGAAACCCTGCTAGTGTATGCCCGACATTAAACCGCATACCATCCACACCGGAAGTAGCAATACCACCTCCGATAGGGTGTGAGCGGATGTACGGTTGTATATAAGCCCTGTTTATATCTCTTACATTGTGCGATTCTTCCTTACTGTCGAACGTAGATCTTATGCGGTTTAATGTGGCATTATGAATGGGTGCGAATAAGATAAAAAATACAAGCATTAAGGAAGCAAGCATGGTGATCATGGTGGCTTTATTTTGAATGGTCATAAATATATACAACCCTATCCCCGCTGGCAGCATAATATTGGTTGTACGTGTGCCCGAATAACTCATCCCCAGCAACAGGATAAAAGACGTAATAAAAAGCCAGCGTTTTTTTATTTTATCTTTTTCGTTTATGGCAATTATTATGCAAAGCACTGCCATTGAACCACTCAATACACCAAAAGTAACAACATCTGATAAAAACGAAAACTTACGAATTACACCACCCTGATTTAATAACATATACTCGTGAGGATCATCCATGATGCTGCTCAACTCCATTGGCAGCAAACCAAACCATTGCTGATAACACCCGTATATGGCTGCCAGTAATGAAAAACCTATCCAGAACTTTAAATAGTATTCAAATTTTGCCGGTGTATTTATAAGCCTATAAGCTATGAGGTACATCATAATAAATATGAGGTAGCGCTTAAAACTAAACAACCATCCACCAAGGTTTAACATGTAAGGGTTAAAAGCTTGTAAAGCGTAAAACAATGTATAAAATATTATAGCTACAGAAATTGCTGTTTTAAGAAGATTGGTACCTGTAGGTGGCTGCCTTTTTGAATATATTAAAGTTCCTATAAAAAGTAGCAGGGTAAGCACTTCTACTCCCGTACTTAGGGGGATGGCTTTGTTAAGGAGTCTGCCCGGATAAAAAGCAAAAAAAGCTACAAACGTTGTAATGTAAAAACCTATAAGAGGTTGAAAAATACAATAGTAAACTATAACTAGTCCTATGATGCCAAAGCCAATAATAACAGGTATGTAAAACATACCTATAAAGGCGCAATATCCCGCACCTAAAGCCAGTGAAATTAACAGCAGGATACCACCGGGCGACATGAGCTTTTTAAAAAAAAGTTCCCGGTTTAGCCAGTTAAAAAAAATTGTTACCAGATCGTTTTTTTCCTCCACCACTTAATTTGTAGTTTAATAAAAAATAAACTTTATAAAAAAATAAACCATTACAATTGTTACAAGCAGCATAGCAATAGCTTCAGAAAACCGGCTGGTAATGGTTTCATTCATTGAATTATCGTCATCTGTTTCTTCCATTATTTTTTATTTATAGTTGAGCTGCTCATCTCGTTAAATTTTCGCTACCCTCACCCCAAGCTAGTACCAACAAATGTTATATTGAATACAAATAATTTTAGTAGGGCAATAATCACTTTTTATTTATAGTACTTATTGCGTAATACATTTCCGTAACAGATGCTTCCCATGTATGAGACTGTGCAAATGCGATTCGCTGTTTCATTTTATTTATATCTGTGGCTTGATGAATAGCTTTTTCGATAGCATCAATATACTCGGCAGTATTATCGCACAAATATGCGTAATTTTTAAATTCCTCCATGGTTTCCGTAGCGGTGGCTACCACTGGCTTTCCTGAAGCAAGATATTCATCTATTTTGCGGGGATAGTTTCCTGCAGTCATTTGGTTAAGGAGCTGAGGATTTATACAAACATCAAAAGCGTGTACATAAGCGGGTAGTTCTCCTACAGGTTTTGGACCGGTAAAATATACATTGCTCATTTTATTGAGTGATGATTTTTTAAACGCATTATCCACTGGACCGACCAATACAAAGTTCCATAAAGGGCGCTGCAGCGCAAGCTCCTCCAAAAGAGATATATTAAGACGGGCAGCCGTAAGGTTACCACAATATCCAATAATAGGCTTTTTTACAGATTGTATATCGGCGGGCACTGGGTGAGAATTTTTAACAAAATCATCCACATCGCAGCCCTGCCCAATGTAGTAACTGCTGACATTGTATTTTTTTGCATAGTTACACAGATAAATAGAATTTGCTATAACAATATCTGCCTTTGCCATCATTACCGGCTCAGCTCTTCTACCATGCCTACTAAAGTATGGTTGCGATAACAAATAATCTCTAATGTAATACAACATGCAATCTATGGCTAAGAATTCTGTTAAATAAAGCGCATTAAAAAAATCATTGTCTATAATAAGTATAGCTTTTTGAAAATTAAGCACAGCAGCATTTTGGCTAATTTGTGCCGCTAGTCTTTTATTATTTCTTTTATTCAGATGATTATATATTTTGCCAGCATGCATCCAGTTGATAGATTCTATGAGCACAGCAGGATTTAACACCCAAAGATTTTTTTTTAAGAGATTAAGTTCGCCCTGACCATTTTTAAAGCTTTTTATGCGGGCCTTTATTTTTTTATCGTTCCTGTACTTTATATAACTCAACCTGTCTAAAGGACGGTTGACATATAAAACCCTGTTATGCCTGGCAATTTCTACAGCCATATTTTTAAAATTGCTTCCAATTTCAATATCCCAGGGCTGCAGGCCAAACATAATAATATCCCTATTTTTTATGAGTGGGGTTTCCATGAAATTTTTTGTAAGATTATTCTTGTAAACTCCGGGTAAAATGCAAAGGCATATTTAAAACAATTTAAAAAATTAATATTGTAAAGCCTACTTAACAAAAGCTGGGTAATAATAAAGCCTATTGTATGAGAACACAGTAAAGCATATCCTGCACCAATGAACCCAAATTGCTTTATAAACAAATACAATAATATAACATGAACAACAGCAATTATAGTTATAGTTATTAAATTAAGGTAGGGCTTGCCGGTAGAATCCATTATCACTCCGTATTGCTTTAAAAATGCAAGAAAAATGCAGGTAAAGGATATTAACTGGAGATAAGGAACTGCATCATAATATTGTGGGCCGGCAAGCACCAGAATAATAAGTTTTGGCAGCAGAAGTACAACCGCTACAAGGGGCAGTACAAAACAAAGCGATGCACCAACAGTTTTTTCATAATAATATTTGAGCATTGCCGGGTTATTGCTGTTTTCTTTGCTGGCACTTTTTGGAAATAAAATATCGCCAAGGGTTTGAGATGGCAGGTCAGATAAATTTACAAACCGCATGGCCACATTTTGAGAAGCATTATAAATTGTGGTACCCAGTAGTGGAGAAAGCATAATCTGGTCTGCACTTCTAAAAACAAGGGTACTAAGATTAGAGCCAAAAACATATTTACCAAAATGAAGCATTTTTATTACCCACATTTTTGATAAAATAAAAGATCCGGTAACAAATGGCTTTATATATCTATACGCTACAAGGGCTCCTATAAAAAGGCAGGAGTTATAAATAATTACCAATTCATTTAAACTAACTTTAGTATCAAACAAATATATAGTCAGCACAAAGATTAATGTAAATCCCTGGCGAAAAAGATAAGTCCAAAATAGTCCTTTGAACTGCAGTTTCCCATACATGAGCCATTCAAAATGCGAAAAAGGAATCATAATAAGCATACCAATCTGCAGCAAATAAAGCATTTGTTTTAATTGAGGTGCCACTAACCAGTTTGCCAAAAAGGGAGTAAAAACAAACATAAGCACAGCAGTAAAAACGGTAATAAGGATATTTAAAAACAACGCTGCTGAAAGTACATAGGTATGATCTTCTTCTTTGCTGTGATTTATAAACCTTATTAGCGATGTTTTAACCAGACCCTGCCTAATTAATTCTATAATAGCAGTAATACTCATAAACAAAGCCCATACGCCCATTTCTTGTTTTGTAAGCGCTTTGTGTGCAAGTATCATCGTAATAAGCAGACCCGAAATGGGTACGGATAATTTTTGCAATCCGCTAAAAAACGCCGAATGAATCCAACCCTGATATTTTGCTGATGCCGGCATTTACTATTTATTAATTATGGATACTTTTAGTGGATAATGTTTGTTTTAACTTTATGGATTGGCTTTTTTTATTATCATCTTTTTCCAGTGTAAATAGCCAGCGCATGTTAAGTGCCACAGCTAATTTATACATCAGAACGGGCACAATTAATCCGGCTAATATTCCTGCACCCAACAAAATCAATACATCGTTTAAACCAAAAACTTTTCTTAAACAAATTCGCACCGAGGCAAAAACAATCACATGTGCCACGTAAATATATAACGAGTGCCACCCCAGCTGAGGCAGCCATTTTAAAACATCTTTCTTTTGAAGAACAAAACAAAGATTGACAATAAATGCACAGCCCGTTAAGGCAATTATAATGTACACGATGGGTTGAAAATATTCTACAAACATGTATTTATTACCTGCATGGTTTAAGTTTTCTCTTAAAAAATATAACTGTAATAATACAAATGGCAGCAGGAGTAACAGACTGAGTTTCCACGACTCAAAAAATTTAAAATTGTCCTTGTTTTGTATAAAATTGCTGATGGCATCACCCATCGCAAAAAAGATATAATAATGGCAGATATCGCCAAGAAATCCGATACTTATATTTTGCTGATAGGTAACCGTAGAAATGTAATACAAGCCAATACCCATACCTATCTGCTGTAGACAATTTAGCCGTACGTATACTTTTATCAATGCAAAAAGCACCGATACATTGAACAATGCATACAGGTACCAAAATTGGGCTATTTCTCTGGGAATATAAAACAGATACAAAAATGTTTGGGCCGTGGGCTGCCCGTTGGTATACTTAGAAAATATCATTTGCAGCCCCAATTGCAGACATGCCCATAAAAAATAAGGATATAATATACTGCGCATTTTTGTTTCTATAAATCGTTTTACTCCCCGCTTTTTAAGGCTACCCGCCACAAAAACACCCGACACAATAAAAAATAATGGCATTCTGAAACTAAAAAAAAAGATATTAATATACTCCAGATACATATAGTTATTTACTGGAAGGCCAGATTCTTTTAGCCCTTCAAAAGCATGCCTGTACACAACAAGAATGATCGTAATACCTCTTGCATAATCTATCCACGTAAGCCTTGCAGGCTTAAGAGTACTCATTTTATCCATCAGGAATTAAAGTGTTCTGTAAGAACTTTATTAAGAATAACTCCCTTGTTTTTTTCTCCAAGGCCTGCAATAAATTCAAACGAATTATGATCGGCTTGTGTTAAAATTGAAGTAGCAGAAAATACAGTAAATACTGCTTCTGCTGACGAACACAATTCTTTACTGTCAGAATAATTGTTTAATGCGGCAGCCTCTATAAAAATATAATCGTATGCAGGTTTCATTAAATTAATTAAAGCATTCATATCAAGTCCATACAATGCTTCCAAAGGCGACACATTGCCCTGCCGGCATCCAATGATATTCAGATCTTCATTGTATGTGGTGCTACTTAATTTCTGTGCAACTACCGGCAAAGCATAATTAACCTTTACTGCTATATCTTCAATCAAAACATCCGCATTATATTTTTGAGTTAGTGTATTATGAGAAAAATTAAGATCTATGAGCAGCACTTTCTTCTTACTCAGTAACATCCCCGATGCCAAAGCTTCTATAAGGGTTGTTTTACCTACCTTTTTTTGGGTGCTTGTAAATAAGAAAACCTGTTTATTTGAATCTATGAGTTCGTACCTTAATTTTCGGATATTATTTTTGAATATATTTTCATCAACAAACTTTTTCCCCTCGTGCGCTTGCAAAATAATATCTGCTGCAGGCCTCTTTTTTAAGGCTACCATATTTACAAGGTTTACAACGGGTAGTTTCACAAGTTTTCGAAAGGTAGTGGGCGTTTTTACTGCAGGATCAAATATTTCTAAAAAAAGAAAAATTATGGAAGAAAGAAAAAACATCGATACCCCGGAGAGCATCATGGTGATCATGGTTTTTTTAGATTCGGGGTCAATTGCCGGCTGACCAATACGGGTTTGAATAAAGTTAGTTGTAGGGTCATCTCTTACTAGGCCCTCGGCCTGGGTATATTTTTCAATTACATTTCCCAACTGTTTATTTTCAATATCCAGCTGATTTCTTATACCATCAATAGTTACATCGCTTCCTACAGGTGCCGATTGAGCCATACCGGTGTATTTTCTTATCCTGGAAGAGTAATCCGCAATGGTCGAATTTGCAGCATTCAGCAATGCATTTTCTTCACTTATCTGCATGGTAAGATCATCAATATCTTTTGCCTTTGTCTTGCTTGCTCCCCCACCGCCCCTGTTTGATTTTGCTACTAGTTCGGCTCTAACATCATCCAGTTGTTTCTGCAAGGCTGCATCACTTCCTCCCAGGCGTGCTATTTCTGCTACCAGATCATTCTTTTTATTTGTAAGTCTTATAATTTCTTCATTGGATCCTCCGGTACTGGTGGTACCACCCTGGAGTGTTCTTAATCTTTCTGTTAGATAGGCTTTCCGGTTTAAATGTTCATTTTGCTTGCTCTTTTCTTCGGCAAGTTTTGTTTCCAGTTCTTTCACAGTTTCCATAGCACTGGTACTGAGGCTTACAGGATCTATACTACCTTGCTTTACTTTTTCCTTGTACAAACTTTTACCAATGCTATCTACTTTGCTTTGCTGTGTAGCCACAAGTTTTTTTATGCCTTCCGCATTTTCCTCTGTACGCTGAGAACTTAAATTTTTATAATAGTTTAAAAACTCCTGCCCCATAGCGTTTACTACTACGGCAGATAGTTCTGGGTTTTCTGACCAGAATTTGATGTTCAGATAATCTGTTCTTGCTACCCTTTCGATTGTCATAAAACTTAAAAGACCCTCATAATCGTACCCATATAGTTTCAAAAACTCTATTAATACTTTTTCTTTTGCGTTATCTGATCGTAATAAGCCGTTCGTCCGAATTTTTTGTAATAATATTTTTTTTGCGGTATCAAGGTTAATATCCTTATAAACTGGCGATTCTATCTGCTTTTTATCTAATTTTCTGTATGCCCTTGCAGGATTTTCAAGATCATGAGACAATAGTTTGTAAGAGATAGTACTTATTACCTGGGGCGATTTAAATGTTTCAATAGCATTGTTAAATTTAACGTCAGCGGTATAAATATCTATACCGGAAGATCCATCTATCACTCTTACTTTTTCCGCAGTAAAACCTGTTGAGTATTGCGCCAGAGATTCAAAGAGAGGCTTTTTATTGAGGAGAAGAAAAAAAGCAGCCAATATTGCCAAAAACGACAGCCCGATGATAATCCCTTTTCTACGGTAAAGAATTTTGAAAAAATATATAAGATCCATGATGATAATGTTATGCGGTTATTGAGGTTTGTAAATATAATTTGTAAAATCGGTATCATCAAAATTGCGATAGCCGGTTTAATTTTAAGCGCTTTATTGTATTGCCATTAATTTTTGGGGGGATGGTACTTCATTTTTGTATTAAAGTAAATCGAAAACCTTTTTAACTCCTTTAAAATCCTTGTAGAAAGTACTTTACTAAATTTCCCGCTTTTTTTTAATGTTCTTACACCCGTCCATACCCTGTTCTTATTAGAGCGTATTTGTTTTACTTTTCCATATTTCATTAATTCAAAACAAAGCCTGCCATCTTCTCCGTGCGTTTTATTCATGTAAAAACCTTCCATTAGCCCATACTCTTTTACAAACCCCATGCTCATTCCGTAAGAGTTTAAAAAAGGGCGTTTAATATGGCGTACTTCTGCAATTAAATCTTTAAAGATTTCCAGTATTGTAAGTTTCCAGCGGCTGAAACCTTTCTCACTAACAAAGGAGTATCTTCCATAAACGCTTACTATACCCTTTATTTGTAACCCCCCTGTCATGTAATTTACCCAGCAATCAGGATAAATACAATCTGAATCTCCCAGTAAGATATACTTGCCCAGTGCATTTTCCATTCCCATTTGCCGGCCGGGCCCCCATCCCTGTATGGGCTGAAAATAATTTTTTAACCGAAGTTTATTAAGGGTATCTTGGGTCCTGTCGGTAGAGTTATTGTTAACAACAATTATTTCGAAAGGGATATTTGTTTTTGTGTTTGAGAGACTACCAATTGTTTTTAAAATATCTACTTCTTCATTCCAGGCCGAAATAACAATGCTTACCAGAGGATCTGAAGATTGTACCCTATCCAATCCTTTGTTTATATCATCAAATACCTGCTGAGGAATATGTGCAAAATCAGCATAAGGATATTCATATTCTTTTATCCATTGCGGGTTACTAAAAAGATTCATAATCTAACACCGATTTGATTTATAAATTAACCCCATAACTTTTCACTACTGAAATATTCCGGCACAGGTCGGCATTTACCAAACCTTAAGACGCAAAAGCAGTAGGAATTTCACTCCATCCTGCCAACGGGCTGGCACCATAAATGAACATCCGTTTGGTATAACAACCCATAATTATTTAATCAAAGGCTACTTTATTTTCCAAAAGTAACGGCATTCCCAGTTGCTAAAAAGTCTGGTATTTATTAATACCAGACTTTTTTTGCAATGTAGGTTCTTCTAGTTGATTTTTATGAGTTTTACTGTTTTGGAAAGTTTGCCATCTATCCAAATATTTATAACATAGGTCCCAGGTAGTAATCTTAAACCAACAGGCAGGTTTGCTGAAACCAAATTATTACCCTTCATAACATTAAATCCGTTACTCCTGAATACCATTTTGCCATTAAGGTCGTATAACATAATATTTACAGAAGCAGCTTTAGCATTTTGCATTTCTACCTGTATTTTATCTGTAAATGGATTGGGGAAAACGTTAATGTTAGTAGTATTATCAAAAGCCGCATTTGTTGCTTTAGCAGCGCTTGCAACTTTAAGAGCGAGGTTGGATTTTGCTGCATTTTGCTGCCGACCAAAAGCCAATGGTGCTGGTTGTTCATATATCGTATTTACAACAGGTTCATCTGGCGTATTGTCATCAAAATACTCTATCGTAAATGCACCGGTAAAACTATAAGGAGATCCGGCTGAAGTATTTACACTTACAATAAGTTCCCCATCGCTACCAGGAGTTAACTTATCCAGATAAACTACTTTAGAGTCGTTAAAATAACTGTTTAGCTCTACAGATTTTCCATTGCAGCTGTAGTTTGCAGTAGTAAAATTCACCGTGTTATTGCTTCCAAAACAACCAATCCTGTATTTCTTACTCAGATCAAGATTCTGGAATTTTACCTGTGACGTTTGGCCTGCATCTGTCCAGTAATTACTTACCATAACATTGCCAGGGAATACGCCATTAGTATTTACTCCCGCAAAACCTGCTCCATTAAACTCTTTTGTAATCACCATTTCAAATCCAGAATTCAAGAGATTAGTATTGATAAGATTAGTAAAGGTAGCCCCTGCTGTAGAAGGTGAACTGGTGCTATTCCATGGCGATGGAGCTTTTTGGGCAATGTCAACATTTTGATTTATCAAAACAATACTTGACGCTAATATTGCATTTGCGATATTGCTATAATTGCTAAACACTCCTCCATTAACTGCTCTTACTTTATAAAAATAGCGAACGTTAGGTGTAAGCCCTGTATTTGTATAGGCAGTTACGTTTGCTGTAGTTGTAGTTACAAGGCTGTAAGTACCATTGGCAGTTGCAGATCTCCATATTTCAAACCCTGTTTCATTATTACTCCTATCGCTCCAATTGAGTTGTATTTTGGTTGTTTCCAAATACGTTTGTGCAAAAAGATCTGCCGGTCTTACTACTGGGTCTGCAGGATCATATTCTCTTATTACCATTCCATTTAAACAAAGGATGGCATTGGTTGATGGCTTATTTATTGTGACCTGTACGATACCCGATGCGTTGGGTACCAGTCCGTTTAAATTAGCCAATACATTGGTGTTGTATTTTCCATCTACAGTTACGGATTGTGTGCCGTTTGTAAACGTAGCTAAAGCAGCTGTACCAGTATTTATATTAGTAAGGAATCCAATACTGTATCTTTTGGCAGGATTAAGGCCGGTAAACTCAATGACATGGTTTCCTGCGTTATAATTATGAAAACTTGTTTTCATAACGTTATCAGGGAAAACGCCACTGTTGCCGCCTGTTCTCATACCTACTGTTAACCCTCCATTCCACTGAGTGAGCAATCTAAATCCAAACCCAGTGAGCACATTTGCATCATCCTTAATACTTCCATATAGATAATTAATGAAAGGATAACCCAGGTAATTATTCCATGGAGCTGCCTGAGCAGTTGCTCCATCTGGCCCAAGATTTATAAATGCTGATCTGACACTGTTATCTGTAACTGTTAAGTTAAACACTTTAGTAATGCTTGCACCAGAATTGTCGGTAACTTTTACCACAATACCGGTAAATACACCCACGTTATTTACAGATGGTGTGAATACAATATTACCTGTGCCATTTCCGGTACTTTGGTAAACTCCGAATACTGGCAAACCGGTTACTGTGGTTGTAAGTATGTCTACAGCATCATCTGTGGCTGCGATACTTACAGAAACTGTGTTGCCCGCTTTTACATATGCATCAGCTATATCAGCTAAAACGGGTGCCTTGTTTAGAGTGGTAAGAGAAACCGTATTTGTAAAGCCTGATGAGCCAACAGCGTTTTGGGCCTCTATTTTATAATAATAAGTAGTTGCACTTAATACTGTGTTATCGATATAAAATGTATCATTAGCATTGGAAGCTAATGGATTAAGTAGTGTAAAAGGACCTGCAGAAGCAGTCGCCCTGTAAACAAGGTAACTTCCTTCATTGTAAGCAACATCATCCCACTCAAGTTTTACAGTACCATTTGACAAAGCCTGCCCTGTTAAGCTAGTTGGCAATGAAGGTGTTGTTCCATCATCAAATGGCTTTTCTAAAACAATTGCATTTACTACCCCATAAGGAGTAGCGGCACCTTTACTCATGTTGACAGTAATATTTCCTTGAGCATTCGGGGATATAGAGGCAAAAGTGACTGTATTCTGTTGGTTATTATCCACATATAATGGTTTTGCAACACCATTGATGGTATAAATCGTAGTCCCATTATTACCTAAACCTCTCCAGGCACTGCTTCCAAATAAGGTCACATTATATTTAGCACCAACGGTAAGCCCTTTTATATTAAAGTCTACTGTGTTAGGAGCACCATATACGCCAAACCAGAAGTAGTCCTTTATAACCGCATCAGGATAAACACCAGAATTGTTTCCAGTAACTGCGCCGGCATCGCCTGCGTTCCAATTTGTGTTCAAAAACTGAATTCCAACACCCGTTGCAACTCCATTACCATTTAAAAGACCATTGGTATTTACCGTGGATACATTGTTCCAAGGCGCTGGTGCGTTTGCACTGTTATACTTGGTACTGATAAACCATTTTTCTACGGGCGGCTCAAGGTTAGTTACAGTCAACGTAAATGTAGCAGACTCAACAGCTCCTAAACCGTCACTTACTGAAACACTTACAGGATACACTCCCGCATGGGAGAACCCAGGGGCCAAATTTATTACAGCCAACCCATTTCCATTGTCAATGAGGCTGATAAACGAGGGCACTGTGGAAATTGCCCAAGTAAGAGTGCTATTACCATCCTGATCTGTGGCACTTAAATTAATGGTCGCAGTAGTGCTCTCCGCAATGTTTAAGCTATTTAAAGCTCCAATAACAGGCGTATAATTATCATTTACCGTCAAAGTAAACGTTGATGTATCTTTTCCGCCATTTCCATCAAGGACAACTACAGACATTGGGTAGACACCCTGTTCCGAAAATGCAGGATTAAATTCTATTTTACCAGCCCCGTTTGCAGTATTAGCAAAGGTTGCAAATGTAGGAAGCGGATCAATCATTGAAAACTGAAGTGTTTCCACATCCAGATCAGTCGCAGTGAATATGATGGTTTTTTGAGATCCGTGTCTCATAGTAAAGTCTGCAATCGTAGATAACACGGGCAAGTTATTGTCTGTTCTCACCAAAAGATCAGTTGTAAATTCAGTTGTACCGCCAATGCCTTTTGCTCTTACCTTATAATAATAATTCGTGTTTGAAAACAAATTACTATCAGTATAATTTTTCATGGCACCGTCTCCACCATTGATTGTTGCCAGTAACCGGTAGTTATTTAAGTTAGATGCAGAACGGTATATTTCGAATAAATTTTCATTGTTTGAATTGTCGTTGAACTGTAAAGAAACTGTTGAAGTAGTTTTTAGTGGTGATAAAAGATTTGAGGGAACAGACGGTATGGTAGGCAAAACAAAAGTTGTGTCCGACGTATATGACTGATTTATCAAACCTATAATACCTGTCGAATTTACGGGCTCTGTCAAAATCAATAAATCGTCTATTAAGCCGCTGTAGTTTGTAGAGCTAGAAGATGAGTTAAATGCATTAGTGCCATTAGCAGCTCCAATCCTGGATCCATTTGTAGAGGTGCCTACGGAGCTGAATGCTAAGTTTGTTGTACCAACTAAAACAGCGTTTAAAAAGAGCTCGATTTTGTTGACACTATAAACCACACTTACATGATTCCATCCGCTAGCAACCCAATTAGGATTAGAAACAATACTGTTCACAATAACCGAAGAACGCACATTTGCTGCAGCTATACCAGCTTGCAAAGAACCTGTATTAAACCTCAATGACATCCCATTATCTGCACCGCCAAATTCATAAATGATTTTATTGGTACCATTTATAGACGCAACATTTGGTTTAATCCAAACTGCGATTGTTCTGTTAGTATATGCGTTTGCAGGAAAAGCACCATTGGTAGCAAATGGAACATTTATGTATTGATTAGATCCATTTAGCGATATTGAATGCGTTCCTTCTTTTTTGTCTGTAGCGTTAAAAACCGGAGTGGCATTGCCGCTAAGATTTTTATTATTGCCGCTTCCATCATTGTAATCGTTGTTAAATGCCCATTTACCCTCCAAAACGCTAATTACTTCTGACTGGCCAAATTGATTTACAGCCCTCAATTTATACCAGTATTGTGTTTGAGGTGCAAGGCCTATAGAATCTACGAAGCTTGTGACGTCTGCTGGAGTTGAAGCTATATTTACATAAGTACCCAGAAGTGCAGTGGAGCGAGTAAGCTCAAAACCGCTTTCGTTATTACTAAGGTCAGCCCAGGTAAGATTTATTTTGTTGTAGGCTGAAGCAACAACATTCAAGTTGGCTGGTTTAGCAGGGATTAAATTACTTGGAATAATTACCGCATCTGTAAATGCACTGTTGGGAATGAGAGTTCTTGTTGTGATACCAGCTGCAGCACTTGTCCAATAAACACTCATACCTTCTCCCCCACTTTTCTCAAAAAATGTAATAGCTATAGGGTATGTGCCGGCAGAAAGGGTAATGGTTCCTTCTCTAAATTGACCACCATGTAAACCGTCATTATTTACCAAAGCCGCAGCTGTATGGCTATATTCTCCAATATAAAGTTTACTTCCATCGTCAGAATTTGTCTCGAATTTATAGGATCCTGATACAGGAATATTTATAGATCCTTGCCATAAAAATCCAAAATAATCACCTCTTAATTTGGGAGTTAAATTCACATTGGGAGTGATACCGGTTAAAACAGGTGTTAATGTGTTGAAGTCCGGCAGTACATTCCAGTCTCCCTCATAATATTTATAACTAAGTCCACGCAAGGCGGCAGTTCCACTAACTTGGTTGCTTGCAGGAGATACATTTCCAGTTGCGTCTACTGCCTTGACATAAAAACCGTAGGTCTGCAAGGCCGTAAGATTGTTTACGGTAAAATTGGTATTTGTGGTCACGTAAGTCTTTACTCCGTTTACATATACCTCATACTTAGCAACTCCAACATCGTCGGTAGAGAAATCCCATATCAGAGATACCGAACTCCTTGAGGACCCAGTAACGGTCAAATTCCCAGGAGCAGTCGGAGCTACAACATCAGATTGTGTAGTGGCATTTACCTCAGCACTTATTGCTGCCGACGCAGTTGCGTTTACAGCTCTAACAATATAATAATATTTGGTATTAGCGGATAAACCTTGATCTAAGAAAGATAAAATATCCGCTCCAGTTTTGCCGATCAAAGTATAACTATTTCCAGAGCTTTTGCTCCTATAAATTTCAAACGCCGTTTCATTGTTTGTAGGACTTGGATTATCATTCCAGTCAAGTTGAATAGAATTGTTAGATATGGCAATTGCAGCCAAACTACTTGCGGCATCAGGTTTATTAGGTCCGTTCGCTGCCACCACTGTATGAATTTCAGAAAACTCACTTCCACAACCAAATTGTTCAGTTACCTTAACTTTATACTGTCCTACAGCCGCATTAAAAGTATAAGCAGAACTCACCAAAGCATTGTCCGATATTCTCCTCCATTCGTATGTAAAATAATTGTTTGGGACCATTAAAGGAACGACGGTTTTACCATCTGGTGCAGGTATAACATTACTGAATAACCCATTTACCTGTATTGTTGGGGAGACAGTTCCCTGATTTTGAGAAATAACAACCGGAGTTGGTGACCATGAAGACCACTGCGATGAGGCAGTCCTTTTAAAACGGCCACTATAAGTGCCGTATGAATTTATTAGCAGCTGATTACTGGTTTGACCAGGAATAGTTATACCGTCCTTTTGCCACTCATATGCATAAAAGCCCGCCTGTAGGCCTAATTTGGCATCTACAGTTTCAGTCGGACAAAATTTATCATGTTGAAAAAATACTAGTGGATTTGCTTTATGCTGCGCATTTATAAATGGCCAATACCTTGGATCAGCCCAAAAAGAGTTCCATGCACCATGACCCTGGGTTGGAAAAAATGCCTGGCTAATATTACCCCCCAAATTTTTATAAGAGGCAATAATATCATTTACAGTTTCTGGGTAAGGAGCATTATCCTGCCCCCCGTTTGCTAAAAATATTGGTATAGTAATATGACTCGCAAAATATTGCACATCCTCATACTGTGCCGCAGAAATAGGTTCTAAGGCACAGGCAATTTTAGCATATTGCTGCTGCTGGGGAAAATCAAAAACAGCCTGACCGCCAGAAGAGAGACCGCCTACATGTAATCTATCTATATCAAGTTTTACATATTTTACCATTGAATCTGCCAGATCCTTTAAGATGGGAAAATAGCTTTGCAAAGCTCCAGACTGACTCTGTGGATAGATCATAAATCCATCGAAAGTCCCATCATTTATTTTTTGCGCATGCGTCTGCCCGCCATGCACTAAATGAAACTCATTATCCCAAATTGTGCCAGGCTCTCCGAGGCCATGTAAAAATAAAATGGCTGGATAAGTTTTCCCATCCGCTACATTGTGCTGATAAGTTTTTGGGAACTTTACTCTAAAAGCCATGCCTCTAAAGTAATATGATTTATACCCAAACGAAAACGGATTCCATGAAAGCCTATTTGTGTGGCCCCATTTACTTATGACAGTTAAAGGAGGTGCCGGCGGCTTATTTGTGGTTGTAAAAATGACGTCAGGATCATTAGGGTTTAAGACATTTGCCTGACCAATCACATTATTGTTAAATAATAAAGTCGATAAAAGCAGGGAAGCTATGAAAATGTGTTTCATCGTTAAATTTTTTAATAAAAGTTGCGGTTGGTAATTTACAGGACTTGAAAGTTAGCCTTGGAATAAGCTGGATTCCTGATTGTGCAAATACATAATCAGAAACTATTAAATAAGAAGACTGGATCGTAAAACGGGAGTTGGTATTTAGAAGGAAGTTGAATTAGGTACCGGAGGAAATCTAAAAAGTATTATGCAAATAAAAAATATTTAGTCCAAACAAACAAATATTATTTGAAATACTCCAACAATAAACTTTTATTTGCCGTATTGGGGCAAAATATCTCAAACAATATAATCTTTAAGAAGGATGCTTTTTACCAAAATAATTTTCTGGGGTTCATTAATAGTGCTCCTATACAGTTACATTGGATATGGATTCTTGTTGTGGCTATATCTAAATTTGAGTTCAGTATTTTCAAAAAAAAAAACAGCCGGTGCAGATTTACTTGATTTTCAGCCAGACGTTACACTTTTAGTGGCAACTTTTAATGAAGAACTGGTCATAAGGAATAAGATAGAAAATACTTTCCAAATTAATTACCCAGCCCACAAATTAAAAATCGTCTTTGTAGCTGATGGCTCAACTGATAATACTGTGGATATAATTGCCCAATACCCTGCTATTGATTTATACTACAAGCCAGAAAGGGAGGGCAAATCTGCCGCTATCAATAGAGTAATGCCTCATGTTTATTCTCCGTTTACTATTTTCTCCGATGCCAATACTCTTTTGAATAAAGACTGTGTAAAAGAGATTGTCAAACATTACAAAGACTCAAAAATCGGCGCAGTGTCCGGCGAAAAAAAAATTGTAGAACAAGCGGGTTCCCAAAGTACTGCTGGAGCTGGTGAGGGCCTTTATTGGAAATATGAATCTGCCTTAAAAAAATTAGATGCGAGCTTCTATTCAGTAGTAGGCGCTGCTGGTGAATTATTTTCTATCAGGACTAGCCTTTTTGAACCAGTAGAAAAAGATGTGTTATTGGATGATTTTATTATCTCGATGAGAATTTGTCAAAATGGCTATCGGGTCATGTACGAACCCAGAGCATTCGCCACAGAAGCTCCTTCATTTTCGATTGATGACGAACAAAAAAGAAAAATTAGGATTGCAGCTGGTGGGTTCCAGTCGATGTTTATGTTAAGAGATCTTCTAAATATCTTTAAATACGGGAAACTATCCTTTCAATACATATCTCACAGAGTTTTGCGTTGGCTTATATGCCCTGTTCTTTTGCCTCTTTTATTCTTAAGCAATTTATTGATTACTTTCTATTCAGATGCTATTCTATTCGAGGCAGTACTGATACTGCAATGCCTGTTTTACCTCCTTGCCTTGATGGGATGGATGCTCATGCTTAAAAATATAAAAGTCAAACTGCTGTTTATCCCCTATTATTTTTTGTTTATGAATGTATCGATGTACCTCGGTTTTTTTCGGTTTATCAATAAAAGCCAATCTGTACTGTGGGAGAAGGCAAGGCGAAAAATATAAATACCGTTCTTTCAAGTTCTATGCATTTCTAACAGCTTTTGTAAAATATTTCTAAAAAATTTTTTTTTATTTCATTTTTTTTAATAGTTTTACGTCGAACTTCAGAAAAATATCTCTGGTTTCCTTATCTCAATCCTTCCAAAAGCCCTAGATTCCTTTCCTTAAATACCTCTAATTCTCTGATATCTTTTTTCTGCGAATCACCAAATTAAGATTTCCAACCCATCCTTTTGACCAATTTGTAAGATACCCAAGCGGTATTTAAATAATTAAATTAAGGAAAGTGACTAAAAAAGTAATGATTATCGAAGATTGCAATGCAATCAACTACCTCATAAGTACTGTATTAAAAAAGGATTTTAATATCACTTCGGTAAAGGATAGTGCAGACGCCATGTCTCATCTTCAATCAGATGTGCATAGGGATTTGATTATATTGAATATCCCAAATTCGAACTCTGACACTTTCGAACTTCTGGAATATATGTCAACGAGTTGTGTGCTAAATGATATTTGTAGAGTTGTAATTTCAGATTCTGATGATGAGCAATTTAAAATTAAAACTGCAGAACTTGGTGCTTCATTTTTCATAACCAAACCATTCGATCCTGTTTTTTTCTCTGAAAAGGTTAAGGAAATTTTTGGAGCAGAAGAAAAATCTTTTAGTAAGAGAAGTAAGTTTTCTTTTAACATGAATATTTTCTAATTCGCACTTTTTTTATGCAAATGTTTACCCTTAAGCAACACCCATGTTTACCCTCACCAAATCACATCAAAATTGTAACTCCTCCTATGTGGATAGTATAGAGGTCCAAAAATCGGAAAAAATTCTTTACGTAGGTGCATCGACATTCTTTCATGATGTTTTTAAACCTTATTTTGCTAATAGCTTACAGGTTTTAGATTTTACAGAGGCAAAGATGAGAATTGAAAACGCTGTTATTTTGCCAGACCTAATTATCATTGACATTACTAACAATCACTTAGTCTTAGTAGCTTTTAAAGTTTGGCTGAGGAGCAATAATCTTCACCAAATACCTATTATATACAACCAATCTGCTTTGGCCGCCAATGAAATTAAGCAACTTTTTAGCCAGAAGTTAGTCGATGAAGTGATTAATCTGGAAAAACATTTCGCCGAATTGCCTTACAAGCTTAGGTTTCTTCAAAAAATAAAAAACACTCCTGCCTCACAACCCGCTAAAGTTTTCATGAGAAAACTTTCCGATGGCCCGAGAGAGTTTAATCTGGGCAACAAAATACTTGATCTTATTATTTCTTCTGCGGCTATTATCTTTTGTCTCCCCTTATTCATTTTAATTGCACTAGCTATCAAACTTGAGTCTAGAGGACCAATTTTTTATTTTTCCAAAAGAGCTGGAAAAGGTTTTCGGGTATTTAATTTCTTCAAGTTTAGAACCATGATTATAGGGGCTGATAAGCAAATACACGAATTTACAAGCCTGAATCAGTATACAGCGGGCGCAAAAAAACCGCTATTCTTTAAGCTTCAAAATGATCCCAGGGTAACAAAAGTTGGTGCCTTTTTACGTAAAACCAGCCTGGATGAGCTGCCACAATTATTTAATGTATTAAAAGGTGACATGAGTATTGTTGGAAACAGGCCTTTGCCACTTTATGAGGCATCTACACTAACGACGAATGAATGGGCTGAGCGATTTATGGCTCCCGCTGGCATTACGGGCCTTTGGCAAATTTCAAAACGTGGCAAAGACGAAATGAGTAATGAGGAAAGAATTCTAATAGATATCGATTATGCAAGAACAAGAAGTTTGACAGGAGACCTAAAGATTTTGTTCAAGACACCAGGCGCTATGATACAAAAATCAAATGTCTAGACTCCTCTCGCTATCACAATAAAAAATACAATGCTTACTTTAAAAGAGTCTAACCCTCTCGTTTCCATTGTAACACTCAACTGGAACCAAACTGATGTTACCTGCGATTTTCTGGAAAGTACACGGTCATTTGAGTACGGCAATTATGAAATACTTGTCTGTGACATGGGCTCTGATATTGACCCCACCGAGAGGATTCTTGCAAACGAATACCCAAACACCAAGGTTTTAAGGTCAGAAATTAACCTTGGATTTACCGGAGGCAATAATTGGGGTATGCGCCAGGCAAAAGGTGACTTTGTTTTTATCGTAAACAATGATACTGTAGTAACCCCAATACTTCTTACGGTATTGCTGGAACCTTTTTTTTTAGACCCCGCAATAGGGGTTACCTGTCCCAAAATAAGGTTTCATCACCACCCTAATATTATACAATACGCAGGTTTTAATCCTATTGATCTTTATACGGGCAGAACCACTGCGGTGGGAACAAAAGAAGAAGATCATGGGCAACATGATGTTAGCGGCTATACCCATGGGGCTCATGGCTGCGCCATGATGGTAAAAAAGGAGGTGATTGACAAAGTTGGAATGTTCCCAGAAAAGTTTTTTATTTATTATGAGGAATGGGATTGGAGTGCAAGAATCATAAAAGCAGGCTACAAAATTTATTACCAGGCACAGGGTCTTATCTTTCATAAAGAATCTATAACTATGGGGAAACAAAGCGCCATCAAAGTTTATTATCACACAAGGAATCGCATCTTATATATGCGTAGGAATACCAATGCGCTTCAGTTTATATTCTTTTCTTTATTTTTTATATTTGTATCGACGCCCAAAGCCATCCTTAAGTTTTCGGTAAATAAACAATTTGCACATTTAAAATCTTTTTTTAATGGCGTAACTTGGAATCTTACAAAATCAAAATATTCACCTGTTTAGTAATTACGAGTAAATAAAAAATCATGGCAACAGTATCATTAATAACTGGCGGAGCAGGATTTATTGGGTCCCATGTTGCAAAACATTGCCTCGCAATGGGGCACGAGGTCATAGTGTTAGACGATCTGAGTGGAGGGTTTGAAGATCATATTCCACACGGGGCAACCTTCGTACAAGGAAGCATAACGGATGTGGCACTTGTACAGGAGCTTTTTGCAAAATATAGTTTCGATTATGTGTACCACCTGGCTGCTTATGCAGCCGAAGGATTATCCCATTTTATTCGAATTTTCAATTACAACAATAATTTAATTGGAAGTATTAACCTTATTAACGAAGCTATAAAATACAAAGTAAAATGTTTCGTATTTACGTCCTCCATTGCGGTATATGGTAAAGGCCAGTTACCTATGACAGAAGATATGACACCTGTGCCAGAAGACCCTTATGGTGTTTCGAAATATGCAGTAGAGTTAGACTTACGATCTGCACATGAAATGTTTGGCCTTAATTCTGTTATATTTCGTCCGCACAATGTGTATGGCCAAAATCAAAATATTGGCGATAAATACCGCAATGTCATCGGAATTTTCATGAACCAAATTATGCAGGGTAAGCAACTAACCATTTTTGGGGATGGCACCCAAACAAGAGCATTTAGTTATATAGACGATGTAGCTATACCTATTGCAAAATGTGTTGATATTCAAAAGTCTTACAATAAAGTTTTTAATATCGGGGCCGATAAACCCTACAGCGTTAACGAACTAGCCACCGTTGTTTGCAAGGAATTTGGAGTAAGCCCCAACATTAACTACCTGGCAGCACGCAATGAAGTACTGCATGCCTACAGTGACCATACCAGGGCTCATGAAATATTTGGTGAGCAAACAGGTATCAGTTTGGCCGAAGGCATATCGCAAATGGCTGATTGGGCTAAAATTACAGGGTCACGGCAAAGTAAAGAATTTGACAATATAGAAATAACGGAAAAACTGCCCGATGGATGGGGTATAAAGGATAAATCAACTGTAGCATAAAAAAATTTGCACAAAATAATAGTTTGATGGGTTCGTTTTATCCAAAGTATCTGATACCAATTATAAAAAGCGCTATAAATTCAATTAAATGAACCAAACAGGAACTGCTCCAAAAACTACTTTAGACTACGAGGAATGGTACCATACCGAAAGGCATAATACACATTTCAACGATGATTATTATAACTCCCGGGCAAAAATTGCCTTAACCAAATTCTTTGACGGATTTGATATCAACAGCCGTGTGCTCGATTTTGGCTGTGGGTTAGGTCAAAACATCTATTACTTACCAAATGCAATAGGGTACGACATTTCGAAATTTGGTGTTGAGTTTTGCAAGAAGAAAAATATTAATGCTACCAATGATGTTAACGAGGTCCCTGATGAAGCTTTTGACATTGTAATATCCACCCATGTGCTGGAGCATCACCCTAATCCTAAGGAGATGCTAAACCAGATTTATAGCAAATTAAAAAAAGGTGCGTCACTTATACTAGTAATTCCACACGAAGTTCATGGAATCCCCAAGTATGAACTTGATCTCAACCAACATCTATTTACTTGGAATTTTCAGGCCATTAATAACCTTTTAATTACTACCGGTTTTAAAGTGGTGAAAAATAAATATGTGAGGGGAGCTGGGTACAATAAATTATTAAAGCTCGCCGGCATTAGTTTTAATTTATATAAAACAGCAACAAATCTACTTTCCAGGTTATCTGGTATTAAAGAAATGATGATAGTAGCTAAAAAGCCCTAATAACTGATACATGTTGCAAGAAGGTAAAATAAAAGTATTGCAATGCATCAGGCAGGGCCAGATAGGTGGCGGAGAATCACATCTTCTAAGTTTAATTGAAAATTTAGACCAGACCCTTTATGAGCCCCTAGTGCTATCATTTACTGACGGGCCCATGATAGATCGTCTAAAGGAAATGGATATAAAAACTCAGGTAATTCATACAGAAAAACCCTTTGATTTCAGGGTTTGGAAACAAGTAAGGAACCTGTTGGAACGAGAAAATATAGCATTAATTCATTGTCATGGTACAAGGGCAGTTTCTAATATCTTCAGGGCTGCCAAATTATTAAATATCCCATTTATCTATAGTATCCATGGATGGTCTTTTCACGATGATCAAAACCCACTGGTAAAAAGAATAAGAATTATTTCCGAGAATTTTTTGATCTCAAGATCTACTCTTAATATAGCTGTCTCGGAATCAAATCGGCTTACTGGCAAAAATAATTTGCAAAACTTCGAAGCTGTTGTAATAAATAATGGAATTAATCAGCAAAAATTTGATTCTTCTAGAGCGTTTAAAAATATACGGGACGAAATAAATGTAAGCCCCTCGGCAATTGTAATTATTTTCATTGCCAGGTTTACTTCGCACAAACAACCCCTAAGCCTTATTAGGTCCTTCGTAGAAGCAGTCAAAATTAAGCCGTCTCTGCAACTGCTTATGGTAGGAGAAGGAGATGAAAAAAATGAAGCCCTGGAAATGGTAACAAAGTTTAATGTGGCAAGTAACGTTCACTTTTTACCATTTAGACAGGATGTACCCGATTTACTAGCTGCAGCAGATATTTTTGTATTACCGTCTTTGTGGGAAGGTTTACCAATTGGTTTACTGGAAGCTATGAGCATGGGTAAAGCGGTTATAGCTACTAATGTAGATGGCACCAAAGAAATTATAAGAAACAACCAAAACGGAATACTCATAGAAACAAAAGACCTCACTAAAAATCTAACGAATGCTATTTTGTACCTGGCAGATAATGAAAATGTAAGACAACAATTCTCAGCCAATGCGAAAAAAACGGTAAAAGAAAATTTTAATGCAGCCAGCATGACGAGGAAGATAGAAAGTGTTTATGAGAATATTTTAAGCAAACGAAAACAGCCTCTGCACAAAAATAATTACCATGGAATTTAACAGGTTTTCAGATATAAAACGCCTCAATTTTATTACAAATACTTTAAAACAAAACCTGCCTCAGGGTTCCGTAGTATTGGACGTAGGTTGCGGTAATGGCGTTATTTCCCGAAGCCTCGGCCAGCTTGGCTATAATGTATTAGGAATTGATGTGAGCGATAAAGCCATAGAAAAGGCGAACCGACTCAACACCTACCCAAATGTATCTTTCAAAGTAATAAGTGCCGAACAACTTGTTGCAGAAGGAAACAAATATGATGCTGTTATCTGTAGTGAAGTATTGGAACATTTAAACAAACCAGAACTCTTACTAAAAACATTATACGAATCTATGAGTGATAGCGGATTTCTTGTAGTTACTGTACCCAATGGAAATGGCCCAAGGGAAAGTTTTGTAACAAAGCCCGTGATAGCTTTACAGAAAAAAAATAACCTCTCCTGGAAACTAATACAAAAAACCAAAAACGTACTTGGCTATAAAGGTACCACTGTTCAGTCAGATGCGAGCGATCTTACGCATATACAGTTTTTCACAAAACATTCCTTACAACAATTGGCAGATAAAAATGATTTCAACATTGTAAAGTTTGGCAAAACCAACTTCATAGAAGATGTATTTCCCTTTTCGCTTTTCACTAAAAGAATTTACGCTCTACAAAAATTAGATTGTAAAATCGCAGAATGGCTCCCCTATGGGTGTACAGGTGGCTTTGTAACTGTATGGCAGAAAAAAAATCAGCCATGGAAGTAGCAAAGCTATTGGCATGGATTATTTTTTACCTCCTTAATGGGATGCTGGCTTTCTATTTTGCGCAGCCCGTGATGCTTTTCATAATTCACCTTTTTACTAGAAACAACATTGAGAAAAAGGTAAGTGAAGGAAATCACAATTCAGACATCGTTTTTGCAGCAATTGTTACTGCCCATCAAGACACCAGGTTTATTGCACCCCTTGTAGATTCCTTTATAAGGCAGGCCTATTCAAACTTTACCCTCTATATAGTTGCAGATAACTGCAATACAGAAAACTTATCGTTTGAAGATAAAAGGGTTGTTATTCTAAAACCAGAACCTGCCTTAAATTCTAAAATAAAATCTATAAATTATGCCATTGATCATTTTATAAAACCTCACCAGGTAATGGTCATATTTGACAGCGACAATCTTGTGCACCCCAATTATTTTAAAAATCTTCAGGTATATTTTGCAAAGGGTTTTAAAGTTGTGCAAACACATATGCTATCGAAAAATATTCAATCCACTTTTGCAAAACTTGACTCAGTAGGCCATATTTATTATACGTTTACAGAACGGAAAGTTAAGATGGATCTCGGATTGCACTCAGCAATACTTGGCTTGGGTATTGCGCTGGATACAGAGCTTTATAAAGAGATAAGATACAAGGATACTATCGGCGGTTTTGATAAAAAGTTACAATCGCAACTAGCTATAAAAGTGAAGCAAATAGCCTTTGCAGAAGATGCGATTGTATACGATGAAAAAATTGAAGGAGGAGCTGCTTTGGAAAAACAAAGAACACGTTGGATATTTACCTACTTTAAACATTTTAAAGACAGCTGGAATTTGTTCAAAGCAGGCATCACATCATTTAGCATGGGAAGAATATTGTTAGGCAGCTCCATGCTGCGCCCACCTATGTTTTTACTAATTTTTTCCGCTGTGGTCTTTTTAGTGCTTTCAGCATTCATTAAGCCCGCTTTGTTTTATGGGTGGATAATTCTACTTACTTTATATACAGTTAACTTTATTTTAATTATCGCTTCCCAGAGTAAACAAAAAGGAATGCTGCAATCATTGGTATTTATTCCCCTTATGTTGGTAAGGCAGTTAAAATCCTTACTCAAAATAAAAGCGGCTAAGTCAGATTTCTTAAAAACAGAACATACAAATATTATCTACATAGAAGAACTTTTAAAAAATGAGCCCACTTAAAATCTTATTTTATAAATCGTGCTCTTTTTTACCCATGCAGTTCTTGCAAAAGCAAAGCCCTGTAGACACCCTTCTTCCCTACCAGCACGCAGTGAGCGATGAAGCCTTACCGCACATACAGCATCTGTACCCATACAAAAACATAGCGCAGTTTAAAGGAGATCTGGACGTACTGCTCAAATACTTTAAGCCAATTTCTGCAGATGATTTATGCCGCTGCATAAAAGAGAATAAGCCATCTCCTAAAAACACCTTTCTTCTTACGTTTGATGACGGCTTCAGAGAGTCGTATGATGTTATTGCACCCATCCTTGAGGCCAAAGGTGTACCGGCTGTTTTTTTTATTAATCCTGCATTTATAGATAACAGCTCACTTTTCTTAAGGTGCAAAACAAGTTTATTGATACATGAACTGGTAAATACCAGAAATGATACTTTGGTGAATGTGTACCGCAATTATTTCAACCTTCCAGGTGCTGGTATAAAAGCACTCTGCGATCGGCTTAAAAGTTTTAAGGTAAATGATTCTACCTTGCTTGATAATCTTGCCACTGCAACTAATTATTCTTTTGCCGACTTCTTGAGAAAACAAAAACCCTATCTAACTACTGAACAATTACTTTCTCTAAAACAGCGGGGCTTTGCCATTGGTGCACATAGTATGACTCATCCTTATTACGAACAAATAAGCCACTCTGAGCAATTAGAGCAAACTGTGCATTCTTGCAATTATGTAAAAGAAAAGACTGGTATGACCAATCAGTATTTTTCTTTTCCTTACAATGATGAAAATATTACGCAAGATTTGTTAAACGACTTAAACCTCGCTGGCATCGATTTGTTGTTTGGCCTTCAAAATCAAAAAAATGAAATTCATAATAAAATGATGCACAGGTTTAATGCAGAACGGCCTTTGATTAAATTTGATACTCAGGTAAAAAGTATTTTACTGTTGAGTATTTTAAATAAGTTTTCAGGTAACAATGATGTGCGTAGAAATTGATAAACACAGAACATTTGTTCATCCAGATCCTAAAAGAATAGGCAGATTCTAATGCTAACCCAAAACTTATTGAAGAAATAGCCTCTCCATTTTTAGAGACAGAGTTAGATTAATGGTAGATCTTGTCTTAAGTCCTGGCGAAGAAACATATTCTAAAGTGGGGCACCAATAAATAGAAGTTGGATTTGAGCCCGGGATACGACTGAAAAATTAAAAGAAAACATAACAATGCTTAGTACAAAATTTAAAGAATCGCTCGGACCAATATTTCCGATCGCAAATAATTTAAGGCTAGTTTATCTAAAGTTTAAGTTCAGGGGAAATACTGTACTATGTCCCTGTTGCAAAAGCTCTTTTAGAGAGTTTGCGCCATTTGGCGACAGCCGCAGAAAAAATGCCTGGTGTCCAAATTGCCAGGGCTTGGAGAGGCACCGCTTGCTATGCATGTATTTCGAAAACAAAACTAATTTATACAAAGAGCCGTTAAGGGTTTTACACATTGCACCAGAAGATATCTTCTTCCATATTTTTAAAAAGCAGCAGAAGATAGACTATTACCCGGTGGATATCTTTCCGCATTTATACCCAAAAGGCACTACCTACCTAAACATTCTGGATCATGAAATCCCCGACAATAGTTTCGATGTGATTATCTGCAACCATGTTTTCCAATACATCGAAGATGATAAAACAGCCATCGAGAATATTTACAAACTTATGAAACCCGGCGGCTGGGGAATTATGCAAGTACCCATAAATGGTAAAACCCAAAAGACCTACGAAGACGCCTCCATTACTGATCCAATGGAAAGACTGAAAGCTTTTGGGCTAAAGGAACATGTGAGGTACTATGGGCTTGACTATGCAGACCGTTTAAGATCTGCTGGTTTCAGAGTGAATGTGGATGATTATTCATCAGAGTTTTCAGAGGCAGAAATTTATAAATATGGTTTTTGGAAAGGAGATGCTGTATACCATTGCACTAAATGAAACAATAATTAAGATATGCAGCCCCTCAAAATAAAACAACCAAGGATTTTGTTCCTTATAAATATTCCTTTCCTTATTTTATTGGTTTTAAGTAATCTTTCCGGCCAATTAAATCCTGCGATTTGGTGGCCCATTTCCCTTTCTGGGTTAATATTCCCTGTTCTTTTATTAATTGCAATCGTGTCTGGAATTGGATGGCTTTTTATAAAACCAAAGATAAGTCTGTATTGCCTTGCGGCGATTATTATGAGTATTCCGAATATACTTGTTTCTTTACCGCTGCGTTTTTCTTCCCCTTTTAAAGAAAAAGAGCCTGGAACACTAAGAGTGGTTACCTGGAATGTGAATTTGATGAACTACAGCGCAAAAGACAATGAAAGCGCCATAATAGAAAATGAAAAGATTTTTTCAACAATTCGCCATCTTAACGCCGATATTATTTGCCTACAGGAATTTTTTACAGCTGTGATTCCTGATAAAACATACAATTTTATTGATTCTATTCGCCAGAATATGGGCTATCCTTTTTTTTATTTTTCCAGAGATTATCCAAAATTTGACAGAAAGTTTTTTAGCGGTACAATTATTTTTAGCCGGCACAGAATTACAGACAGCAGCAAAATATTTTTCCCAGAGCCTATACCTGGAAGCATCATAAAAACAAGTATACAATTTAATAAAGATACCATCGACCTCGTGAGTACCCATTTACAAAATATAAATTTTGGAAGAGATGCGAACATGGCACTAAAGGATAGTACTGTAGAATTATACACCCTACCTTTCATCTCAAAAATAAAATACGGATATGAAGACCAGTTTAAACAAGTAAGCACCATACAAAGAGTCTTAGACTCCTGCACCCACCCATCCATTTTTACGGGAGATTTAAATGACGTACCTACTAGTTATCCTTATCACAATATTAGAAGAAATATGAAAGATGCCTGGTTGCAAAAAGGGAGTGGACTGGGTTCAACTTTTAAATTCATCACGCACACTTTGCGCATTGATTATATTTTTTTAAATAACTTCTTTGAAGTAAAACAAACAAGCAGAATCATATCTGATGCCAGCGACCATTATGGATTGGTTACCGACTTACTTCTATTAAAAAAGGATTGATAACCAAATTAAAATTTTGACTATCAATCCTAACATATTTTATTTATAAACTATTCTCTGATAAACGTCTTCGTACTATTTTCATTTCCGTAAACAAGATTTACAAAATAAACGCCTCTTGGGAGATATGCAGTTCTATTAAAATTGTTCACTCCTTTGTTTAAAGAGATATTGCTGCTGTATAGTCTTTTACCATTTGCATCTATAATATTAACCACAGCTAGCACAACATTTAAACTACTTAACTTTAACCGAACCTGGTTGTCAGATGCGGAAGCTGATGATATGTCAATAGAGTTACTCAAGTCTTTTTTAATGGTTACACTCACCACTTTACTGTAACCAAACTGTCCATCCTTATCTACCATTTTAAGCCTATAAAAATTAATTCCATTTTCTGGCAAATAATCTGTAAAATAATATGGAGCTCCAAGATTACCTATCCCTCTAGCTACGGATCTCGAGCCTTCCGAAAACGACTGCCCATCCTTGCTTTTTTCTACAACAAAATAGTCTGTACCTATTTCGGAGGAAGTTTTCCACTGAACCAACACATTATTCTTGTCTTTTACGGTGGCAGAAAATTGAGTAAGAGTAACCGGTAAAACAACTACACCATTATTTATTACAAGTGTATCTTTTGCTACAAGCCCTAAGGTATTGGTAACCCTAAGTTCAAATTGATAAACACCAGTTGTAAGGCCAGTTACACCCGTTTGTAATATTGTAGGGTTGCTAATAGTTCCCGCTAGCGGGCCTGAAATTTTTGCCCAGTTAAAATTTATTGCTAAACCATTGGGGTCATTAGCATACCCTTTTAAAGAGTAACTTAAGACCACACTGGAAAGCGACGAATCCCTGCCAGCGTCAGCCTCTGGTGAAGTTGGGCCAAGAATAAGAGCCTTTCTTTGTTTTAACATCCATGTATAAATACTCTCTCCGTTTTCAAACCAGGATGGATTATAAAAAGTGTTCCAGCAGCAATGGCCACCAGTGTACAAAGTATATCGTGCAGAACCTGGTACATATTTATTCATAGTATCCCTGATTTTGTCATTGCCCCGCAGATCAGTATTCCCCTCAAAAAACCATGCGGTACCGCCAGTCTGAGGATAGAAACGCATCAGGCTTACTGCATCAACAGTGTTATCAGGTGCAGGATTGCTCATAGATACAATAGAGGTGATACGGTTTGTATAAGTAGGATCATAGCCATCCACATAATTAACCCAGCTCCAGCCTCCCATTGATAAACCTGTAACATTAATTCTTTGAAGATCGCAACGGTACCTGGCAAGAACTGAATCTAATTTTCTATTAATCGTAAATGCATTAGGCCACATTGCGACAGGCTGTAAAGAAATTACAATCGGCTTCTCTACTTTTCCGTTTACGTTAAATTCCATATTATGCCCCGCAGCCACAAATTTAGAAGGGCCATAGGTGAGAAGCCTACTGGCATCAGTGCCGGTTTCGCCGGTACCCGGGATGAAAATGATTATGGGATAACGTTTGCTGGTACTGTCGTTGTACTCAGCAGGCAAATGCACGTAGGCGTTCCAACCATCTATTTGGGTAAGAAATTGTTGGGCTTGTAACTTGTGAATGCCGAGAGAAGCAATGATTAGGAGTGTGCAGAACACAGTTCTAGCTTGTGCGTAAACAAAGGGTTTCATAAACATTGGGTTTTGAGGTGATAAGCAACTAATGCATTTCTAAAAGCCGATTGGGACATAAAACAAAATTGTTTTAAACCTCAAAAAGATTAGAGTGCAAAAAAGTAATTCGATTCAGAATAAGTGTTTCAGGTTGTTACCGGTTGGGCGGTTTACATAGAAAACGAGTATTTGCCAGAACTTATTTTGTAAAAACGGGATTTTTTTATTTTTCCTATTTGCTCCAGTAAAGTTATTCGGCGCTACTCATCCCCGCACTATCTGACCATTTGAATCATACACGTTTGCAAACCTATTTTTGGAGGCCTTGATTAATAAATTAAATAACCATAAATAACAAGCGTAACGGGAAACTGTAATCTGAGAGTGGAGGATTGGATAATAAGACACGAAACTAGGGAGAAATGTTCTAGGTAAAAGAAGTTTTACATAAATCAAAAAAATAATGAATATTGATAATAAAAATCTAAAAGCCTAGGGTATTACTTCAAAGTATTTGACAAAATACAAAAATGTTGGTTATTCAACACTGAAAAGGCTTTAAATGTCAATAATGAAACGTATTAAACATATATACATACATTAAGTGGTATGGAAGAAATCGGGTATAATATTGGTAGCCAAACGCAACCTCTCCATAGGATTCATGAATATTGTCATGTCAAAAATTATTTACCCAATCTTTTTTTCTCAACAAAGAAATTGCTGAGATACCTGCAGGCTTTGATTTGTTTGTGAAGATGCCATGCTTTGAACTGTTTACCGGGATTAAGTATTAAGATGGAAACACAGCAAGACTTTTAGGTGAATTACTATCAAATTCCATGGCTGAAGATTATAATCAGCTAACATAGTCTGATTGCTACTCTGGTATATTTTGAAAGTTCATTTAAAACTCTTCAGCTATTTTTGCAATACTCAACTCATAAGGGGGTGCCGCAACAAACTTCCTAAGACTAAAAACCATGGACTCTATTACACACTTGGCCCTCGGAGCATGCATGGGTGAAGCATTTGCTGGTAAAAAGTTGGGCAAAAAAGCAATGCTTTGGGGAGCTTTGGCGCAGAGTATTCCCGATATAGATTTTGTAGCTGCCTTTTGGCTAGATACTACTTCCAACTTTTTAACGCACCGCGGCTTTACACATTCACTTTTATTTTGTGCCTTTATTACGCCCATCATGGCTTGGCTGGCCGAAAGATGGCACCGGCCCCACAACATCAGTTTTAAAAAATGGTTACTATTTTTTGGCTCAGTTGTATTTATCCATATTTTTTTAGATGCATTTAATAATTATGGCGTGGGCTGGTTTGAACCTTTTAGCCATTTCCGCATATCGTTCAATGCAATCTATGTAGCTGATCCATTCTTTTCTATTTGGAGTTTAATTGCCTGCCTTGCCTTAATCGTTCTGCGCAGGCAAAATGCTCAAAGAAAAACATGGTGGAAAATGGGCTTGGGCATGAGTGTAATTTATTTGTGTTATACCCTGGTGAACAAATTAAATACCAACCTGGAAGTAAGAGAAATACTGAAAAAACAACACATCAGTCACAGCCGGTTTTTTACAACACCGGCCCCATTACAAAACTGGCTTTGGTATGTGGTAGCGGGGAATGACACCGGGTATTACATAGGATATCGCTCCCGGTTCGACCGTAAAAAAGAAATATCGTTTGAATATTTTCCCCGCAGGGATAGTCTTCTAAAGGGTATGGAAGATCGGCCTGATGTGAAAAACCTCAGGAGGTTTTCGCAAGATTTTTATACGATTGAATTTTGGAACGACACACTTATCTTTAACGATCTTCGGTTTGGACAGGTAGTGGGTTGGCAAAATCCACGGGGCAAATTTGCATTCTACTACTTTCTGGATTATCCGGACGAAAATATTTTAGCTGTGCAGCGAGGCAGGTTCAGCGGTTGGAACCGCCAAACAACAAAGTCATTTATTGAAAGGGTAAAAGGTAATAAAGTGCGATAACTTCAAATTATACTTACCTATTTTGTTTTTTTCCTGTGAGAGACTTTAGCAACTCAATACCAAGAACGCTTGCGATGGTTAAGACGCCTATGGCTACCATAGAACTTACACCCAAGGCTGTTGTTTTAAAAACGGGTTGCAGAAAAGGAACATACACTATCAGCATTTGAAAGAGCACAGTGAGTGCAATGGCACCCCATAAAGCTTTATTTGCAAATAAACCGCCGGTGAACATAGAGTGATAGGCAGAACGAACTGAAAGCGCATTACCTAACTGAACAAAACACAGCGTTGTAAATACAAGTGTGTGTTGAGTTTTTACATCAAACCCCTGCCTGATGCCCCACCACTGAATTAACAAAGAGGCCATAGCAAGTATAGCTCCTGTCACCAATATTTTTTTTACCATGCCGCCGGCAAATAAATTTTCTTTGGGAGGGCGTGGTGGTAGTTTCATGATATCTTTTTCCGCAGGCTCTGCTACTAAGGCAAGGCCAGGTAGGCCATCTGTTACAAGATTTATCCAAAGAATTTGTATGGGCAATAAAGGAATGCCGAAGCCTAATAATGGCGCAAAAAATATAGTGAGAATTTCTCCAAGGTTGCAAGACAATACATACAAAATAAACTTGCGGATGTTTTCGTAAATCCTACGGCCTTCTTTTACGGCATTTACAAGGGTTGCAAAGTTGTCATCGAGCAAAATCATATCTGCTGCTTCTTTTGATACATCCGTACCCGTTATCCCCATAGCCACGCCAATATCTGCCTGTTTTAAAGATGGGGCATCGTTTACTCCATCACCGGTCATGGCCACAAATTCTCCATTATTCTGCAGCGCTTTTACAATATTTAATTTTTGCTCGGGCGATACCCTTGCATAAATTTTTGTATTGGTCACTATCTGGTTAAATTCTTCGTCAGAAAGTTTTTCAAGATCAGCACCTGTCTTTACGCCATCATAATCCGTTTCTACCATGCCCAGCCGGAGCGCTATTGCCATTGCTGTAATTGGCTGATCACCGGTGATCATTACAGACCTTATACCAGCGGTTTTACATTGACTAATGGCCTCTATCACTTCCTCTCTTGGAGGATCTATCATGGCAACCATACCCAATAAATGCAAATTATTTTCATCTTCCGCTGTTAGATCACCGGGGTTCTGCTCGTATTCTTTGTACGCAAAAAATAAAACTCGTAAGCCTTGGGCTGCCCACTCTCGGTTAAGGTTTAACCACTCTTTGGCTTGCTCCTTGTGAACAGCATCCAGCGCCTCCACCAACTTCTTTGGCGCTCCTTTTACAAACAGTATCCACTTACCATCATGTGTGTGCAAAGTACTCATGCGCATTCTTTCAGAATCGAAGGGAACGGTTGCTATCTGCGGATAATCATTGTCAGAAGTTTCCTTGGAATGTCCTTGTGCAATAGCATGATCTACCAGTGCTGTTTCGGTAGAGTCACCCAGCAGGCCATCTTCAGTGAAGCGCACCTCGTTATTTAAAATCATGGCATGCTTTAAAAGATCTTCTTTGCCTTCCGCTACTTGCAGCTTTTCTACCGTCATTACATTTTGTGTGAGCGTACCGGTCTTATCGCTACAGATATACGTAACCGATCCGAGTGTTTCTACAGCAGGCAATTTTCGCATCAATGCTTTTTGCAATACCATTCTTCTTGCCCCTTGTGCAAGGGCAATGGTGATCACAGCCGGCAAAGCCTCGGGCAATGCGGCTACTGCCAGCGACAGTGCAGTGAGAAACATACCAAACGGCTCTTCTCCCCTCCATAATCCAATTCCAAATACTGCCACGCAAATAAGCAAGACGATCACGGCGAGTTGTTTGCTAAAAACCGCCAACCGTTTTTGCAAGGGAGTTTTAGCTTCTTCTATTTCGAGCATGCCGGCTATTTTACCCAGCTCTGTTTGCATGCCTGTGCCTGTTACCACAAATTTAGCAGTACCGTTGCTTACGATCGTTCCCTTAAATACCATATTGAGTTGATCGCCAGGCACCAGGCCAGCATCCCGCATAACAGTGGTATTTTTTTCTATAGAATGACTTTCACCAGTGAGCGATGCCTCTTCCGTTTTTAGTGAACTTACTTCTAGCAGGCGCCCGTCTGCAGGTACAATATCCCCGGCTTCCAACAAAACGATATCACCGGGCACCAATTCCTTTGCTTCTATTTTTACAGGATTATTGCTGCGCAAAACGAGGGCGTATTGTGCAGACATTTTCTGCAACATCCTCACCGATTTTTCTGCATTGTATTCCTGCGAATAACCCATCCATGCATTTCCAATGATTATTGCCAATATTACCATTGCATCCGTTTGTTCTCCTACTGCAAAAGATATAATGGCTGCTACAACCAGGATAATGATCATGACATCTGCAAACTGGGAAAGGAGGATGGCCAACCGGCTTTTTTGTTTGGCTTCCTGCAGCATATTTTTACCAAACTTGATTTGCAAATCAGCCACGGCCTCTTTGCTTAAGCCAGTGAGTGAACTATTGAGCGCCTTTAAAGCTTCGTTGTTGGATATTTGATAAAATGCCTGCATAGGGTAATAGTATGGCGTGTAAGTTAACCTATTCTATCAACGAGTTTAAGCAGAGCAAACAGCATACAGCTATTTTTCCGATTAAGTACAATAAGGAGCTGCCATTGGATAAAGACGAAACACACGATGTACATCGACCATTAAATAATCAAGCATTTGCATGATTCTACTTGCAGACGATACCAAAGTTCGTTTGAATGTGACTTACGAGGCACTTGCTCCTGGTGTCTGAATATGGATGCGTATTAAAAAAGTCATTGATAGCATTGCGTTCCTCCCCCTTGGCCATCTCGTCCCAAAAGCTGCGAATAGCACAAACATCGTAACCTAATTTCCAGGAAAGATCCAAGCCGAAATAATCTGCCTCTAATTCATTTTTACGATTAAAAGAACCGGTCAACAATTTTTTTATTACAAGAAAAGATTCGCCCCATTCCCCAAAAAAACGATTACTTGCTTTTAATTGTTTGATGGAAGATTTGATGTGTCCCTTTTCGTTGTGACCAATTTCGTGGCCGATGATGGCATACAACTGATCATCGTTTTTGCATTTGTTTAGCATGGCCTGGGTTATAAAAATCTTACCACCCACAGTGTAGGCATTAATGGTAGCAGTATCTTCCAACAGGTAAATAGAATATCGGATACTGGTTGGCTTTATACGGGCTGCTACAAGGTCTTTTAAAATTTTCTTTAGTTTGGGTACTTCCCGACTTGTAGTATCAATTGCAAAGTTTTTATCTTTTTTTGCTTCAATCAAAAAAGTATCTCCAAACAGCATTTGCTCCTCGTCAGTCACTTTTATATTGAAGGTGGCCACCTTTCCTAAAATATTATCCGCTTTTCCCAAAATGTTGGAGAGGTCACTGGTATCAGTTTCCAAGCAGGTATAAGAATACTTCATGTTTGCCGGGAGCGGGCGGCCTTTACCACTTGCGTCAGTAGTTGATGTACCAGCATTTTCGTTGCATGCTGCCATGGTCATAATTAAGAGAACCGCAATAATATTTTTCATAGTGAATATCTATTAAAAAGAATGCCACAATTTATTTGGCTCAAAGAGTTGTTATGAATTTTGAAGAAATGCAATACTTGCGTCTACAACCACTTGCATAGCCACCGGAAGATTGACCTCAGTGTAAGGATGCTTTCTTCCAAACACATGATCGGTATCGAGGGTGAATAAACGAGCTGTTGGTTGCCAGCTTTGAAGATCAAGCGCACTTTGTAAAGGCACTGCCTGGTCTGCCGTACCATGACAAATGAGTACGGGTACTGCAAGATTTTGCATGCCCCTTTTAATATTAAGCCTTTCTTTATTGTCTACATAATTTTTGTGCAACTGGTAGTACAATGGCAGCTTCTGTTTCGTCCTGCTGTTGAAATAATATTGGACTCCACTATGTTTCCATTCGTCCATCCTCTCCTGCGACCAATTGCCCCAGGGAGTTTTACATTCGCTGATAGCTGCCCAGGTTACCAGCTTTTTTATACGTTCATCCTCTCCCGTAAACAAAATAGCCATACCGCCACCCATACTGTGCCCAATAAGCAAAAGCTGCTCGGTATCCATTACCTGTGCATACTCATTATGAGAATTGCACAACCAATTTGTTACGCATTTCAAATCTTCCAACTGGATGGTGTAGTTGTTGTTACCAAAAGCTTCAAGATCAACAAAACCTTCTGGCGCTGCTGCGGTAGTACCGTTGTGAGAAAAATTAAATTTCACAAACACAAAACCTGCCGCAACAAACTGGTCTGCTATCAAATCAAAATTACCCCAGTCTTTAAAACCATTAAAACCATGAGCATATATTACTACCGGGCGCTTGGCCGCTGTTGGTTCAAAAAAGATATCTAGTGAAATTACTTTTTCGAGGGCTCCAGAGAGTTGGATATTTTTAATGCGTTGCATGAGTGAAAGCGTGAAGTATACAAATAAAAAAAGTCCTGATTACTCAGGACTTTTTTTTTGCGGGCTGGACGGGACTCGAACCCGCGACCTCTGCCGTGACAGGGCAGCATTCTAACCAACTGAACTACCAACCCGTTCCTTTTTTCAGGACGGCAAAGATAAGGGAAAATGCTTCCGCAAAACAAAACTTTTAAAAAAAAAATCATTCCGCTACTTTTACAAATTATCTAACAACAGATACCGTCATCATATATAAATTTAAAGCATGCCACAGTTAGAAAAAAGGCAGTTTCTCGATTTTGAAAAGCCCATCAAAGATTTATACGATCAGATAGAACAACTAAAAGTAACCCAGGAAAAGTCCAAGACCGATATGAGTGGTGCCATCGCTCAATTGGAGGTGCGCATAGATGAAACCAAACAAGCGCTTACGCAGAACCTCACTCCATGGCAACGGGTGCAATTAAGCCGACATCCCGACAGACCCTACACCCTAAAATACATCGAAAATATGTGCAGCAATTTTATTGAGCTGCACGGTGATAGAAATGTGAAGGACGATAAAGCAATGGTAGGTGGTTTTGCACAGTTAGGAGAAGAAACCATCATGATCATTGGCCAGCAAAAAGGCAACAATACTAAGACGAGGCAACTTCGAAATTTTGGCATGGCCAACCCTGAGGGTTATCGAAAGGCGCTGCGCCTGATGAAACTTGCAGAAAAATTCAATAAACCGATTGTTACCTTAATTGATACACCCGGCGCTTATCCAGGTCTTGAAGCTGAGGAGCGAGGACAAGGTGAAGCCATCGCCCGTAACATCTTTGAAATGATTAGCCTTAAGGTACCGGTAATATGCGTGATCATTGGTGAGGGAGCTAGCGGCGGAGCATTGGGAATAGGCGTAGGTGATAAAGTGGTGATGATGGAAAATACCTGGTACACGGTTATCTCTCCAGAAAGTTGCAGCAGCATCCTATGGCGCAGTTGGGACAAAAAAGAAATAGCTGCTGATCAACTAAAACTTACCGGCACAGATATGCTGGAGTTTGGCCTCGTAGACAGTGTAATTCCTGAGCCACTGGGTGGTGCACACTGGGATTATGTAAAATCTGCTGAGATTTTGAAACATTATCTCATTCCAACCATACAAGAATTAAAACAAAAATCTCCACAACAAAGAATTGATGAACGAATTGAAAAATTCGGAAAAATGGGCTTCTGGGAAGAAGTGCCTGCTGACAATTAGAATGCGCAGTTTTGCCACCACGCCCGGCAAAATATTTTATACATTTTTATCAAAACATTACTATGCTTAGGATCGGTGTTTTTGGTGTTGGCCATTTAGGAAAATTTCATTTGAATAACTGGCAGGAAATTGATGATGTTATGCTTGCGGGTTTCTTTGATCCGGATGACAAGAATGCTGTGCCGGTAAAAGAGAAATATAAAATTAAACGGTACAAGGATGCCGAAGAACTAATGGACCATTGCGACGTGGTAGATGTAGTAGCACCTACCCCCTATCATTTTGAATTGTGTGCCATGGCGTTGCGGAAAGGTAAACATGTGTTTGTAGAAAAACCATTGACCAACACCATGGAAGAAGCAAGGATGCTTATCAAACTTGCGAAGGAATCAAATGTCAAATTCCAGGTAGGGCATGTAGAGCGTTTCAATCCAGCCTTTTTGTCTTTAGATAAAACTACCTTAAACCCAATGTTTATTGAGGTGCATCGCCTGGCGCAATTTAATCCCCGCGGCACCGATGTGAGTGTGATACTTGATTTGATGATACATGATATTGACATCATCCTTAACATTGTAAAGAGCAACGTAAGTTATATTTCTGCCAACGGCGTGGCTGTAATGAGCGATACACCGGATATTGCTAACGTTAGAATAGAGTTTGACAATGGCTGCGTGGCCAACTTAACCAGCAGTCGCATTTCACTAAAGAAGATGAGAAAGATGCGCCTCTTTCAAAAAGACGCATACATAGGAATAGACTTTTTAGAAAAGAAAACCGAGGTTATCAAAATTGATGCACCTGGCGATAAAAATGTTTTTTCTTTCGACATTGAAACCAACCATGGCAAAAAAACCATTGGCATAGCTAACCCGGTGATACAAGATGTGAACGCAATAAAAATGGAACTGGAACAATTCCGGAATGCTATTTTGCAAAACACCGAAACGCCTGTAACCATCATTGATGGTTTCCGGGCTATGGATGTAGCGCACCAAATTCTGGACAAAATCAACAACACGCAGCCGCAGGCAGATTAATCTACAGGCACCACAATATTGTGAAGCAACCCAGGATACATATCAGTTGGTATATAGTAGCAGACATTGCTGTTTGCCTGTTTACCTGGGCTTTTTTTTATTACTTACGGTCTCGCATACACTACTATCCATTTAGCATGCCTCCCGGTTTTTACCTCGGTTTATTTTTGTATACGCTCGGCTGGCTCACCTTGCATTTTATGAGCGGTACCTACAATTCTATTTATTTAAAATCGAGAGTGGGTGAGTTTTTAACAACTGCAGCCACAAGTTTAATAGGATCTCTGGCACTGCTTTTCTTTTTCATCCTCAAAAATCCTAAAACTGAAAACAAATATTATTACCTGGAATTTTTTAGTTTATTGATTCCGGTTTTCCTACTCACCTTCATTATCCGGATGCTGTTTTTATCTGCTGCAAAAAAACAACTGAGGGCCAAGAGCGTTTTTTTTAATGCAGCCATTGTGGGCTCTGGCAAAAAGTCTCTAAGCCTATACAAAGAATTTTCTAAAGCAAACGACGATTCAGGCTACCGTATCACAACCTTCATCAATACCAATGGAGAAATGGCTGAAGAATTTCCGCCGAAAGTGCAACATTACATGGGGCTGCAGGAACTGTCAGCGGTGATTGATAAAGAAAAAATTGAAGAAGTAATTATTGTTGTAGAAAAAAGTGATCGTAACCTCATCACAACAATCCTGCAATCACTCAGCGACAAGGAAGTAAATATCAAGATAATGCCCGACACTGTGGATATCATTAGCGGGGCATTACAAACCGGGAATGTATTGGGTGTACCCCTGATAGACATACACTCTGGCTTGCTACCGTCCTGGCAACAAAACATAAAAAGATTCATAGACCTTTTTGTGTCTATCGTTGCTACACTACTCTTATCCCCCCTCATAATCTACACCATCATCAGGCAGGTATTTAGCTCAAGGGGACCCATATTTTTTGCACAGGAACGCATTGGTTATAAAGGCAAGCCCTTTAGGATGTATAAACTGCGTTCTATGTATGTAGATGCAGAAAAAGACGGGCCACAATTAAGCAGCGAGGACGATCCCAGAATTACACCTTGGGGCCGGGTAATGCGTAAATGGCGCCTTGATGAACTTCCACAACTTTGGAATATTTTGAAAGGAGAAATGAGCCTGGTAGGCCCTCGCCCTGAGCGTAAGTTTTACGTAGATCAGCTCGTTGACCACAACCCGGAATATAAATATTTATTTAAGGTGAAGCCAGGCCTCACCAGCTGGGGTATGGTAAAATTCGGCTACGCATCCTCGTTAGACGAAATGATTGAACGCATGCCTTATGACCTTATGTATGTAGAAAATGTGAGTCTTGCCCTCGATTTTAAGATCATGCTGCACAGTATACAAATCATCTTGGCCGGAAAAGGGAAATAAACTCCCGTGGTCAAAGTTTTTATTTCATTATTTTTGGTAAAACAGCTTCTGCTTGAAAAAAATACTCCAGCTTATTTTATGGTCCCTCGTTTTTAATGTTGCCCTGAGCCAGCCGGCCGGCTACTGGCAGCAGCAGGTAGATGTTCAAATAAAAGTATTGCTAAACGATCAGGCCAACTCGTTGACCGGCGAAATAAAAATGCAGTATCAAAATAATTCGCCGGATACGCTCAACTTCATTTGGATACATCTTTGGCCCAATGCTTATAAAAACGACCGTACTGCCTTTAGCGAACAACTGTTGCAAAACGGCAGAACCGATTTTTATTTTAGCAATGAAACGCAGAAGGGCTACATGAACCGGTTAAATTTTAGAGTAGATAACGAGGTTGTACAGGTAGAAGATCATCCCCAACACCAGGATATTGTAAAAATAATTTTAGCGACTCCGCTGCCGCCCTCCGGCAAAATCGTTATTGAAACTCCCTTTAATGTAAAGCTTCCCTACTACTTTTCCCGAGGTGGCCACATAGACCAATCTTACATGCTCACTCAGTGGTATCCCAAGCCTGCTGTGTACGACAAAGCAGGTTGGCACCCTATGCCTTACCTGGACCAGGGTGAGTTCTACAGTGAGTTTGGAAACTATGAGGTAGCCATTACGCTGCCTACCTTATACAAAGTAGCTTCTACCGGTAAACTAAAAAGCAGCACCGAAAAAGACAATACTCAAACGTTGGTTTATGAACAAGAAAATATTCATGACTTTGCCTGGTTTGCCGACAAAGAATTTGAAGTGTTGCACGATACACTAAAGCTTGATAGCAAAACAATTGACGTTTTTGCCTACTACAATAAGGCTAATAAAAAGAATTGGACCAGGAGTCTCTCCTATATTAAATCTGCCATCTTAACAAAAAGTAAGTGGCTCGGTGAGTATCCTTATGCAACTGTTTCGGTAGTTGAAAAAGCCGGGGCACCCGATGCCGGAGGAATGGAGTATCCTACCATTACCCTGGTATCTAACAACGGTAATGAAAAGATGCTGGACTACCTGATCAATCACGAAGTGGGACACAATTGGTTTTATGGTATACTAGCAAGTAATGAAAGACAACATCCGTGGATGGATGAAGGCATGAATAGTTTTTATGATATGCGTTACTCGCAACTTCAGTACGGAACCAATTCTACGGATCCCGTGGAAACAAACAGTGCATTTTTTGAAAAAAGGAATCCCGACGATTGGCCACACACTTTGTTACAAACGATCATAGGCCTTAGAAAGGATCAACCAATCGCCACAGGCAGCGAGCAGTTTTCCACCTACAATTACGGATTGGTAGCCTATAATAAAGCGGCGGAATGGATGAAGATGTTGGAGATGGAATTAGGAAAGACGCTTTTTGATAGTACCATGCAACAGTATTACGAAAGGTCTAAATTCAAACACCCACACCCGGCAGATTTTAAAGCAGTAGCAGAACAAGTGAGTGGCAAGAACCTGGACGCCTTTTTCGGCTTGCTTTACACAAAAGGAACACTTACAAAACGGGTAAAAAAAGATATTAGATTCAGCAGTTTTTATAATTTGAACGACACGGAAAAGCATCATACTATTTCGCTGGCTCCCGCCGTGGGTTTCAACTTTTACGATAAATTT
>JBKJKD010000071.1:0-9774 GCA_046597635.1 Ferruginibacter sp.
TTTGCACTACGCCCTGCATAATTTTTACCATGGTGTAAGCATCAGCTTCACCAATAACCTGCTTGCTTTGTGCCACCGGAAATTCATGCAACAGGTTGCCATTTTTATCTTCTATCCTGGTAACATATACCGGAGAAGTATTGTAACCTTTATTAGGAAACATAGTATAAGCTTGAAGCATTTGCACCATCGGAATATCTGCTGTACCCAAAGCAATAGAGTAATATGGGGGAAGGTTTGCGGTAATGCCAATTTGTTTGGAGAACTCTACTGTTCTGCCTACGCCCACCATACCTATTAAATGCCAGGCAGCCACGTTGCGGGAAAAAGCCAGGCAATTGGCCATGGTACCACCACCACCACTACTAATGGTTTTACCGCCAAGGGTAAGGGGCGCACCAGAGATTTGTGTTTCTGGTGTGTAGCCCGCATCTGTAACGGCCAGTGTATACAAAATAGGTTTAAAGGTAGAGCCTACTTGTCGCTGAGCAGTCACATGGTCAAACTTAAACCACTTATAACTAATACCTCCAACCCAGGCTTTTATTTCTCCTGTTTTTGGATCCATGGCTACAAAGGAAGTTTGTAACAATTGCTTGTGGTATTTGATGGAATCGATGGGCGTCATTACAGAATCTTTTTCGTGCTTCTCATTACCCGACCAGGAAAATATTTTCATCTTTGTGCGCACCGTGAAAGATTTACGGATGGTTTCTTCATCGGCACCATCAGCTTTCATCAGCTTCCATCTTTCAGATTGCTTCATGGCAGCCTCTACAATATTGTCTCTGCCTTTCCATAAATTTTTGCGGATCTTAAAATAGTTATCCAGCTTTTTCTGCACCACGGGCATATGCTTCTCTACCGACTCTTCGGCATAGCGCTGCATCCTTGAGTCTATGGTGGTGTAAATTTTTAGGCCGTCCCGGTAAAGATTATAAGGCTCGGCAGTTCGTGGGTTATTGTTTTTATTACACCAGTCTTTTAACACATCCAACAAAACCCTCCGGTAATAAGGCGCTATGCCCAGCACTTCGTCTATAGGTTTGTAATTGGTGATGAGGGGCTTGGCTTTTAGCTTGGTTGCTTCTGCAGGCGTAATAAATTGTTGCTTGGCTACGGCCATCTGGTTGATCACGGTATTTCTTCTGTCAATAGCGTTTTTTGGATGACGTATCGGTTCATAAATGAAACCTTTTAGCATGCCAATCAACACCGCCGCTTCTTCAATTTTTAAATCGGCGGGTTCTTTTTGAAAATAAGTGCGGCTTGCATTTCGTATCCCATACACATTTCCCCACGGTGCCCTGTTCAAATAAAGCGTGATAATCTCTTCTTTGGTAAAGTTGCGTTCTAACTTTACAGCCACTACCCACTCTTTTAATTTTTGTACACTCCTCGTTAAGATGTTGCCCCTGCCTTGCCCCAACATCATTTTTGCTAGTTGCTGCGTGAGCGTGCTCCCACCACCTTGTGTGCCTGCGGTAAATGCCACCCTTGCCAGCGCCTGCGCATCAATACCAGAGTGTTCATAAAATCTTTCATCCTCGGTTGCTATTAAAGCATTGATGGCGTTGGGAGAAATTTCCTGATACTTTACTTCGCTGCGGTTTTCGCTGTAGAATTTTCCCATTAGCAGGCCGTCGGCACTTATGATTTCACTGGCAAGATCTGCCTCAGGATTTTCGAGCTCCTGCACAGACGGCATTTTGCCAAACAGGCCAAAATTTGCGCAAAGAATCATCAAAATAACGAGCGCAAATCCGCCAAAAAAAAGACGCCACAATATTTTTACAGAACGCTTCATGGAGTTAAAATTATTTTAGAAAAATAGGATCAGGTGTACAAAGTTAGAACTTGATTCCAAAGCTGCTGTTCAACAATTGCCGGTAACCATCCAGGTCCTGATTTGTTTTTAGCAACTGTAAATTATTTTCCGAAATGATGAAGAATGAATATTTATTTGCCTGCAGCCAGGATACCTCCCGGGGAGCAGCTTTCTTTATTTTATCCAAATATTTTATTGCAGCTTCTGCATCTTCAAATGTAGAAAAAAGCAGGAGTGCCCGCTGCGCATCCAGTGTATCTTTCAGCGTTATAATGTTCTGAGTAAGATAGCTCTCTTTATTGAACCGGGTAAATGCATTCTTAGCTTCATTTACATACACGCCATCTACTTTATCTAAAAGCATGGCTACATAGTGTTTCAACTCCGGCTGAATGCTAAACGACGCATTAGTTGCCAACGGCTTGATGGCAGTAGTATCCCTCACCGTAAGCGTCTTGATGGTAGGCGCTACCTTAACAGGTACCACAGCATTAGGAATGGAAGTAACCGTTTTTTGTACGGGAGCATCATCGGCCACTATAATTTTTTCTTCCTCCGCTCTTGTTACTTCGAGGCTGGTTAAATAACCTTCTATTTCACTCCGCCGCCCCAGCACTTCTGCAAGCGTAGCAGCTTTACTGCTCAAGGGTGATTCTGGGTAAAGAGATTGCAGGCTTTGCAACACAAGCGTAGCAGCACTATCCTGGCGCTCTTTTATTAAATGCATTGCTTCTATATATAACAACTGCGGAGACCAGTAGTTACTCCCATAAACACTGTCGGCTTTTTTCTTGACCTCTATGGCTTCCGCAAATTTTCCTTCTATAAACAAGTTGTAAATCCCTTCATAGCGGGCGGTCACTTCTGCATTCTTTGCATTGGGTTGCAGCAGGGATGGGTTTTGAACCATCATAGCTTGCATGGACCCGGCATATTTGCTGGCCAATAAATTTTTGTAGTAGGCAGCCCTGGAATTGTCATTCAATTTTGCATAAGAAAAATATAAGCCCAGGTATGCTTCGGCTTCGCCGGCATGTGCAGGAAAACGGGTTAAGAATTCCTCATATTTATTGATGGCCATACCATATTCCTGCAGCTCATTTTGAAATATTTGTGCAAGCTGCAACAGGTTGCGTGCAATCGTGGAATTGCTGCTGTCTAATTTCTCCGGCGATGTAGGTAAGTCCGCCATGAGGGCATCGTAATTAAGTGCTGCTGCCGTTTTAGCAGAATCCTGTTCGGGCGACATCACATTAGGGTCAAGCCCGGGTCCATTACCTGCTAAAGAACCACCAGCAGCCTGCCGCCGCCAATTATCTGTATTAGATCTTTTACCCCATTTGCGAATAAAATCTGTTTGCCCTTTGGAACGGAGGTTGTTGTTGTAGAAATACCATTCACCTTTTGCATTGGTTTGAAAAAGGTCTGTTTCTTCCTGTCGGTTATTGCCGAAAGTAATAGGGGTACTTCCTTCAGTTTTGTCTTCTTCTTTTAAGCCTTGCTCTTTCCTTAATTTTTTAACTAGTTTTTTTATGAAGGCATCTCTCTCTGCCGCAGATAATGCGGCAATGCGCTGTAGGCTATCTTCCCGGGCAATAGCATCTATGCGTTGCACAAGATTGTTAAGCGCTTCCTTGCGGCTGTTTAAATCCACCATGTCCACGTAATCATCTTCTTCAGCAAGTTGTAAGCTATCGTAATAGTCATGCGCATTTTTGTAATCACCGGTGCTGTAAGCCAATTCACCCAGTTGATAAAAACTTTTATTGCGGATGCCGCTGTTATTGTTGTTGTATTTAATGGCACTGCTGAGGTAACTTACTGTGCCAGCAGTATCGGGTCGCTGCAGAGCCAGTTGAGCCGTAGAATAATAAATAAAGTCACGGTAGCTTTCAAAGCGATCTTTTCTTGCCATTTTCAGCAAATTATTGATGCTGTATTCCAACTGTTTCGGATCCTTGTCGTCCCGCATCATCTTTGCGTTGTTCAGTCTTGCATAAATATCCATCACAAGATCGGTTGTGTGTGCAGAAGCTCTTTGATAGTAGGTGGAGGCTTTATCGAATTGCTTGTTTCTTTCAAAGAGTTGGGCCAACAAAAATTCCCAACGGCTTCTATCTTGTATGTTATCAGCATTGCCAAGGGCCAGTTCGAGATGACTGGCAGCACTGTCGTAATTGTTTTGAACAAAAAACCAATAAGCCATTACCTCTTCCAGGTCGCTTTGCAACCGCTTGGGTAAGTTTTGATCATTTTTTAAAATATTAATTAGGCCGGCTGCATCACCAAATTCTTCTTGCGCAGTAAAAGTGCGGGCAAGCCAGATTAAAGCATCGTTACGACTCGGCGGGAGAGAAAATGTTTTTTGAAGAATGTTACGGTTCTCCTTGTTGGCAATAGAAAGATTACCAGTACCGGGTGCATCATTGGTGCCCACTATCCTGCTATCGTCCTCCTGCTTTTTGCGGGGAAATAAATTGTAATTAATGAATTGAAATGTCAGTGCTGCAGAGTCTAATTCGTTTCGGTAATAGTAGGCCTTTCCTATAAGCAGGTACATATTGTCTACCCAGTCGCTTCTTAGATCGTGCAACAACAGCCCGGCTGTAGCTTTGTAGATAACCGAATCAAGTTCTGTTTTTTGAGAAGCTGTGTTATCAATAGAATAAGGGTAAAAGGAAAGGAGCTTTGCGTAATCGTCTTTTTGGGCCAAAGTAGCCCTTTCAGTTACAGCATTTAGTTTATTGTTGGCATTGTAGTAAAAGTTGTAGTGCGTGGTTGTATTTTGGATCACCCGCCTGAACCTCGTAAACTTCTTTTGCCCGGTTTTTTCGGAAGCAAGTATCTTTTCTTCATACTCGACAGGCTTTTTCTCTTTGCCTAAGGGGTCTATCGTCCACGTTGGTTGCGCACTAGCGGGCTGTATAAGAAAGCATAATAGTATAACCAGAAAGGACACAAAAAAAAAGGGCGTTTTAAACATGTAAAATAGATGTGATTTATGCGGTTAAATATCGGCTTTTTTTTACAAATCGATTTTCAAATATAACTGGCTTAGGGGTATTATAGGCCTGCTTCATGGTTTTGTAATGTTAAATTACAAGGCTACAATTACAAATATTTAATTTGCTAATATTCTTTAGATTGAGCAGGGTTCACTAATTTTAAACTCAACAATAATGCAGGCATGTCCAAAACGGAACCAATAAACACTTTACAAAGATTGAGAAGTCATTATAGGCTGGTGATCATGAATGAAGATACGTATGAAGAAGTTGTGAAATTCAGGCTGAACAGGATGAGTGTTTATATCGCCTTTAGCACCTTGTTCGTGTTATTGGTAGGACTGACAGTTTCCCTCATTATTTTTACCCCTTTAAAATATTATTTGCCAGGCGTGGGATATGGCAGCGTAAAACAGGTAAAAGAATACCGGGACCTTAAAATTCGCACAGACTCTATGGATCAGGCACTTAAATATCATCAACAATACTTTACTAACCTGCAAAAGGTTTTGCAGGGCAAGGTTCCCGTTTTGGATACTACTGCGCTTGCCTTGCCAAAAATAGAAACGAGCGATGACTGAGAAATAATTTGCTTCTTAGAGCGTTATAGAATGTATAACCTCTTTACAAACCAAAATCTCTATCATCATGTTTACAAAAAAATCCAAATCTAACGATGAAGAAACCCTTTCTGCTTCTGCGAGCATAATCGGGGCAGGAAATGTAATTACCGGCGATTTTGCAAGCAATGCTGACATTAGAGTAGACGGTACGATCAAAGGCAATGTGTATGGAAAAGGTAAAGTGCTTATCGGACCATCCGGACAGGTAGAGGGTAATATTTTTTGCAAGGAAGCCGATGTTTCCGGAACGATATCCGGTAATATTTTTAGCGAAGGTCTGCTGGTTTTAAAAGGTAATGCTTCGGTAGAAGGGGATATTCATACCACTAAACTTTTTATAGAACCCACCGTAAGCTTCAATGGCCAATGCCGCATGGGTGCCAACGTAGTAGAATTAAAACATGAACTGCCAATGGCGGTAAATGAATAACACAGGTTTTAAAAATATTTGAATGGCCACAATTTCGTGGTCATTTTTCTTTCAGTTGAAAATAACATGGCCGATGGTTCACATTTTACAATGGGCTGTTATCTTTGCTGCTGCCAGGCGGGAATCCAACTGTCTGCAACCTCAACGCAGCTAAAAATTATACATGACCCCAACAGCCCGTTTTTTACTACCGTTACTGAGTCTTTTTGCGATTATTACGGCAATCATATTCTCTTTAAAAAATTTACTCGTTCATTACGGAATAGATTCAAATGTAGTCCTTGGTGCGAATGGTATTTTTCTACTGATCAATATCCTTGTTTTCCTCTACCAAAAACAAGCATTAACAAACCCTAACCCAAATGTCTTCATCAGAAGTGTCTTGGGGGGCATGATGCTTAAGATGTTTGTATGTGCTATTACTGTGTTGGGTTATGTAGTGCTCGTAGGTAAAGATTATAACAAGAAGGCTGTATTCATCTCTATGTTTTTGTACCTCATTTACCTTGCAGTGGAGGTGGCCACCCTCATGCGACTTAATAACAATAGAAATGCCTAAACAGCAGGTTCCATTTATTGAGTTAAAACAATATTTACCCGAAGGAAGCTTTGAGGATGTACTGCATTATTTGCAACATTATAAAGTTCAACTAACGGTTACCAGGCAACGCCATTCTATCCTCGGAGATTACCGTCATGCGCATGGAGGCGTCAATCACCGCATCAGCGTAAACGGAAACCTCAACAAATATTCCTTTCTCATTACCTTACTTCACGAACTGGCGCACCTGTTTACCTACGAAAGGTTTGGGCACAGAGTGCAGTCTCATGGCAAGGAGTGGAAAGATGAATTTGGTAAAATATTGATGCAGTTTCTTTCTAAAGATTTGTTTCCTGAAGACATTGCGCTCACACTTTCGAGCTCCTTACACAACCCTGCGGCAAGCAGCTGCTCCGACGAAAAACTTTTAAGGGTTCTAAAAAAATATGATCCGCCCAAAGCGGGGCATTTTATGGTTGAAGAACTTGCCGACCATACCATCTTTAAAATAAAAGACAACCGGATTTTTAAAAAGGGAGTGAAAATTCGAAAGCGTTACAAATGCCAGGAACTTGCCACAGGCAAATGGTACCTGTTTAGCCCTGTGTATGAAGTGGAGTTAATTGTGATATAAATGGAATGGCGAATTTTGAATTATGAGTTTTGAATGCGAATTTGAAACGTATCCCTTTTCCATTCACCATTGACCGCTGACCATACACCTTTCACCTTTGACCATTCCATGCTCCATTCACCATTCACATCTAGACACTATCCGTACCGCTGTTAAGCTCCTTCCCCATCCAGATATCGCAGCCACCATGACCACTGTTACCAAGTGGACCGTCTAAATAGTGATAACCCATTTTTTCATACATAGGCACTGCGATTTTAAGTTCTGGCATCGTTTCCAGATATATATAATTATAGCCAGCAGCATAAGCCGCGGCCTCACATTTTTGTATCAGCATTTTACCCAGGCCCCTTCCCCGCCCCTGAGCGGAAATGTATAATTTTACCAACTCACAGGTATTTTCAGGCAAATTTGCTGTGGGATAAAAGCCGCCTCCTCCCAGTATTTCATCTCCCTGAAGAAGTACAAAGTAAGCGCTCTTGCTTGTTCTAAATACATCATAGAGACGATCTGTGGTTTCATCAAAATAAACGGTACCTGGCTTGGCCGCATTAAACTCCTCTAAAGATTTTCTGATGATGCCGGCAAGGATACTATTGTCTTCAGGTATTATTTCTCTGATCCTAATGGATGTTGTCATATAGATTTTTTTCAACATAGCGCAGCCGGATACCATTATTATCGATCACTTCGAACTCCATACTTCCCCACTGATTATTCTTCAGTGTGCCTTCAGGCAGAATAATATCCTGTGCAGATAACTGTAAAAATAAATCCTGGATGTTGGTTACGAAAATAAAAAAAGAGGTCTGTTCACAAAGGTATTTATCCGAAGTTTTAAAAAAATGTATTTCGATGTCGCTGTTAAAAACAACGAGCCCCCCGGCTTGTCTCAACGTTTTAAAATTTAGTTTGCTTCTGTAAAACATTTCCGTTGCATCTATGTTTATGGCTGGTAATATGGGAGAAACTTTTTGCAACATTTCTTCAAAGTAAGCGATCATTTGACTTATTAAAGATAAAATGCCCTATTTTCGGCTCACAAAATTTAATACGATATTTTTTTGCCTGAATTACAGACATATACTGAAGAAGAGCTGGTGTTGAGATTGAAAAACCAAGATCAAGCTGCATTTTCGTACCTCTACGACAATTACGCCGCCGCACTCAATGGAGTGATTCATAGAATGATTGATGATACCCAGATAGCTGAAGATATTCTGCAGGAGGCCTTTTTAAAAATCTGGAACAATTTTAAACAATACGATGATACCAAGGGCAGGTTATTCACCTGGATGGTGAATATTACCCGAAATCTTACCATTGATACACTAAGGAGCAAAGGATATAAAAAACAGCAGAAAATCTTTAAAGATGAAAACTCCGTAAGTGGTTTGAAGGATTTAACTGTAGGAGTTGACAGATTTGACACGATGGGTTTGCGCAAGCAGGTTGCGGCTCTCAAGCCAGAACAAAAACTCATTATAGACCTTGCCTATTTTGGCGGCTACACACAGGAAGAAATCTCAAAAGAAATGGGCATACCACTTGGGACTGTAAAAACCAGGATGCGGGCTGCTATTATTGAATTAAGAAAAATGTTACAATAAAGAATTGGAAATAAAAGACATCATATCATCTGGTTTACTCGAATTGCATGCTACCGGCATTGCATCGGAGGCAGAATCTGCCCAGGTGCTTGAGTGGGCTGCGCAATACCCGGAAGTAAAAGAAGAATTAGATGCAGTTGAACTAACAATGGAGATGTACCTGATTTCGCACGCCATTGAGCCTTCGCAGGAATTAAAACAAATTGTGCTTAACAATTTAGGTGATTCCAATAATCAGCTCGCCAATGTTGAGACGGCTCCTGTTGTGAGCATGAATTCTCGTTGGAAATATATGGCCGCCGCTTCCTTATTACTATTAATGGGAAGTGTTGCTTTGAACCTGGTGTACTACGGCAAATACCAAAAGGCAGACCTTGCGGTGGAGCAAGCTCAGCAACAACTACTGGCTTCTAATGAAAGAGCGGACGCCCTTAGGCAGGATATGGATGTTGTACAAAATAAATATAGTCAACCCGTTTCCCTTGATGGATTGCCTGCTGCCCCCGATGCTGCTGCAAAGATATTTTGGATGAAAAATAGTGGCGAAGTTTATATTGACCCAAGTAATCTTCCCGAAGCTCCTACAGGAATGCAGTACCAATTGTGGGGCTTTGTAGATGGTAAGCCGGTTGATGCAGGCCTAATTATCACTACTAAAAATAATAACAAGTTTCGGATACAAAAAATGAAAGGTTTTGGCAAAGTAAAAGTTCAGGCTTTTGCTGTAACATTAGAAACTATTGGCGGCAACACTTCACCCAAAGGTGAAATATATGTAATGGGGAAAATGTAGTTTTCATAAACCGATTAGCGATTTCAAAAAGCTACCGAATAATTTCGGTAGCTTTTTGCTTTAGTGTCAGCTTAATATAAATTAAAAGTCAGCCGGATGGAAATTTAGTGTTTTTGGAAAACTAAAAAAGCGGCAAAGAGCCGCTTTCATTTTTAGTACCCGGGAACGGAATTGAACCGTCACTCGCATTACTGCGAGTCTACCAATTGCACTTCTATGAATTGCTAATCAACCATTCAATATAAATACGACTTTTTTTGCGCTTGATTTCGAGCTCTCTTTTGAGAGCCTCTGCTTTTGTCATAAAACT
>JBKJKD010000090.1:0-10118 GCA_046597635.1 Ferruginibacter sp.
AAACGTAGCTTGCAGGGTACTGCCGCTACAATTGTCTGACTCATTGGTAACATCACCTGTGGCTGCTACGGATGCGTTGTACCCGCAGGTTGCATTGGTGTAAATGGTGATATTGGCAGGTGCCGTAAATGTTGGCGCTGAATTGTCGGATACCGTAATGGTTTGAACCTGGTTGTCTGCGGGATTACCACATTTGTCTATAAGGCTCCAGGTTCTTGTTATCACGAATGATCCAGCAATTGGGCCAGCTGTTGTAACATCGCTGTAAGTTGCATTTAAGCCCGTAGAACAGTTGTCAGCTTCATTGGTTACATCTCCGGTTACAGAAGGATTTGCATTGTATGTACAACCGATTCCTGAATTGATGGCTATATCTGCAGGACGGGTAAAGGTTGGTGCTGTGTTATCACTTACTGTGATAATCTGAACCTGGGATGCTGCTGCATTACCGCAGTTGTCTACCAAGCTCCAGGTTCTTGTAATGATCCTTGATCCCTCACAAGGGCCTGCAACATTTACGTCGGTAAACGTAGCTTGTAATCCTGCAGAGCAGTTGTCTGCCTCGTTGGTCACATCCCCAGCGGCAGCTACACTTGCATCATAAGTACATGTTGCACTTGTAAAGATTGTGAGGTCAGCCGGGCGGGTAAATGTGGGTTTCGTATTATCCAGCACCGTAATGATTTGTACCTGGTTAGCAGCGGCGTTACCGCAATTGTCTACAAGGCTCCAGGTGCGGGTGATGATTTCTGCACATGGATTTGTAGCATTCACAACATCATTATAGTTTGCTTGCCCAACACCGCAGTTGTCTGCTTCATCGGTTACATCGCCTGTTACTGAAACACTCGCATCATAGGTGCAGGTTGCACTGCGATAGATAGTTTTATTGGCAGGACGGGTAAAGGTTGGAGGCGTATTATCAAGTACTGTAATGGTTTGTACCTGGTCTGCAGCAGCATTGCCGCAATTATCTACCAGGTGCCATGTTCTCGTAATTACGATATTACTTGCACAAGATCCAACTCCAAATACATCGTTAAAGGTTGCCTGTAAATTAGTTGAGCAATTGTCTGCTTCGTTGGTTACATCACCGGTTGCTGTTACACTTGCATCGTATCCGCAGGCTGCATTGCGATAGATGGTGACGTCAATTGGACGGGTAAAGGTTGGTGCAATGTTATCTCTAATCGTAATTGTCTGTACCTGATTTGCTGCTGCATTGCCATTGTTATCTAACAGACTCCAGGTTCTTGCTATGGTGAAACCACCTTGGCAACCAACAATTGGTACTGGTGTTCCATCCACAAACGTTGCATTCAATCCTGTTGAACAGTTGTCTGCTTCATTCGTTACATCTCCTGTTACCGTTACACTTGCATCATAGGTGCAGGTGGAACTAGTATAAACCGTTAAGTCAGCAGGTCTTGTAAATGTTGGTACTGTATTATCTGCCACTGTTATTGTAAAGCTGCAGGTGCTTGTATTACCTACTGCATCTTTGAACACATAAGTAACTAGAGTAGCACCAACAGGGAAAGTTGATCCCGGTGCATGGCTGCGTGAGAAGAAAGCAACTGTTCCGTTACAATTATCCAATGCAGTTGGCTCAGTCCAGCTGGCAACCTGGTCGCAGGTTACACGGCCAGGGCCTGTTTGTACAGTAAAGCCTGAAGGACAATTACTAATTACCGGAGGCGTATTATCTTCCACAGTTACTGTAAAGCTGCAGGTGCTTGAATTACCTACTGCATCTTTAAATACATAAGTAACTACCGTTGCACCAACAGGGAATGTTGCACCCGGTGCATGGCTTCTTGAGAAGAAAGCAACTGCTCCATTACAATTATCCAAAGCGGTTGGCTCGGTCCAGCTGGCAACCTGATCGCAGGTTACACGGCCAGGGCCGGTTTGCACCGTAAAGCTTGAAGGGCAACCGGTGATTACAGGCGCTGTATTATCTTCTACAGTTACTGTAAAGCTGCAGGTGCTTGAATTACCTGCTGCATCTTTGAACACATAAGTAACTACCGTTGCACCAACAGGGAAAGTTGATCCCGGTGCATGGCTGCGGGAGAAGAAAGCAACAGATCCATTACAATTATCCAGAGCGGTTGGCTCGGTCCAGCTGGCAACCTGATCGCAGGTCACCCGGGCAGGGCCTGTTTGTACCGTAAAGCTTGAAGGACAACCAGTGATTACCGGAGGCGTATTATCAACCACTGTTACCGTAAAGCTGCAGGTGCTGCTGTTACCAGCTGCATCAACAAACGTGTAGGTAACTGTTGTTGTTCCTAAAGTGAACGTTGAGCCCGGTGCATGACTTTCTGTTGTGTATGTTATTGCTCCAGCACAATTATCCAGTGCAGTTGGTGCAGTCCATGTTGCCGTTTGTGAACAGTTTGATGGATTGCCGCTGTTACTGTAAACAGTAATGTTGGCAGGACAACCGCTGATTACCGGAGGCGTATTATCTACCACCGTTACTGTAAAGTTGCAAGTGCTGCTGTTACCAGCTGCATCAACAAATGTGTAGGTAACAGTTGTTGAACCCAGAGTGAATGTTGAGCCCGGTGCATGACTTTCTGTTGTGAAGGTCATCGCTCCAGCACAATTATCCAATGCAGTTGGTGCTGTCCATGTGGCAGTTTGAGAACAGTTTAAAGGATTACCACTGTTACTGTACACTGTAATGTTTGCTGGACAATTACGAATCACCGGAGGCGTGTTATCTACTACCGTTACTGTAAAGTTGCAAGTACTGCTGTTACCGGCTACATCAACAAATGTGTAGGTAACTGTTGTTGAACCCAAAGTAAATGTTGAACCTGGTGCATGACTTTCTGTTGTGAAGGTCATCGCTCCAGCACAATTATCAACTGCTGTTGGTGCTGTCCATGTGGCAGTTTGAGAACAGCTTAATGGATTACCACTGTTACTGTACACTGTAATGTTTGCAGGGCAATCACTAATCACCGGAGGCGTATTATCTACTACCGTTACTGTAAAGTTACAAGTGCTGCTGTTACCAGCTGCATCAACAAATGTATAGGTAACTGTTGTTGAACCCAAAGTGAATGTTGAGCCTGGTGCATGGCTTTCTGTTGTGTATGTCATCGCCCCAGCACAATTATCAAGTGCAGTTGGTGCTGTCCATGTGGCCGTTTGAGAACAGCTCAATGGATTACCACTGTTACTGTACACTGTAATGTTTGCTGGACAATTACTAATTACCGGAGGCGTGTTATCTACCACCGTTACTGTAAAGTTGCAAGTGCTGCTGTTACCAGCTGCATCCACAAATGTGTAGGTAACTGTTGTTGAACCCAATGTAAAGGTTGAGCCCGGTGCATGGCTTTGTGTTGTGTATGTTATTGCTCCAGCACAATTGTCCAATGCTGTTGGTGCTGTCCATGTGGCCGTTTGAGAACAGCTCAATGGATTACCACTGTTACTGTACACTGTAATGTTTGCTGGACAATCACTAATCACAGGAGGCGTATTATCTACCACCGTTACTATTTGAGTAGCAGCAACTGCTGCATTTCCGTTGTTATCCGATACATTCCACGTGATAGTGGTAGTTCCCACCGGATAGTTAGCGCTTAACAATTGACCATCACTTCTCACACCTGTTGGTGCACCCACTGTGCAATTGTCTGTTGCTGATGCACTAACTACTACAGCAGCACCACATACACCAGGATCATTGTTGACGGTCTTATCCCCATTGGTAGTGATCACTGGTATTTGATTATCTGTAACTACCAGCGTTACTGTTTTATTTGCTGTGCAACCATTGCCATCAGTAACAGTAACAGTGTAGTCTCCTGCTGTCAATGTGGAAATATCCTGTGTTGTGGCTGCATTGCTCCAAGAGTAAGTATAGGTAGATGGTGCTTTTAGGGTGTAGCTGACATCATCTATGGCTAATCCATCATCGGCTCCAGTCACATCTACATCTATCCAGCGAAGCCAAATTGTGCTACCATCGGGGATTGACAAACCACCTATGGTACCATTCACCGCAATTCTATTTGCATTACCATTCAATGCACCGGTGGTGCCGGTAGAAATAGGTGCAACATAATCCAATGCGTTTACGTCTGTCCATGTACCCGTTGTTAAACCTGTAGCATTTAAACTGTATTGAAAATCTAAACGATCATTGCGTCCGGTAAATCCTAATCGCCATTGCTCTCCAAAATAAGAAATATCTATTGCAGTAACGGTCTTACCAGTGTTATTGCTAATCCCTACCCCTATGAGTGGTGTTAAGTTTCCAGAGAGTTGACCACCAAATGCCCGTTCAGCATTTGATGTTGTTCCGAAACTGTAAGTATCTCCAGCGTTATTACTTCCGTCTCCTGCAGTATAAATTGAATTTGCGTTGCTGCCAGACTCAGAAAACGCCCAAACATAAGAGGAAGTTGCTAGTCCCGCTGAAGGAACAGTAGAAGAAGTACCACTTGAAGCAAGTGTATTAAAATCCTGTGTTACTGTTGGGGCTATTGCTGCCACAATTGGAGTGCCACCGGTTACGGTCAAATCAATTGCACCTGTATTTCCGCCATTGCAATTCACATCAGTATGTGTTTCGGTAATTACAATAGCTGAAGGCTCTGTAATGGTGCCGCTGGTAACAGCAGTACAACCATTGCCATCTGTAACTGTATAGGAATAAGGCCCGGCGCTCAGAGTGAATGTACCAGTCCCTGTAAAGGTGCCTGTGCCACCTGTTGCAGAAACAGTAACAATTGTTGTTCCGCCATTACACAAAATGGCGGTGAAGGTAGAAGATGCCACAACCGGTGTAGGTGCAGCCATCGTTCCGGTAACTGTATTGGATGTACATCCGTTTGCATCCGTTACAATGAAACTGTAAACTGCGCCTGCCGCTACTGTGAATGAACCAACAGTTGATCCATATGATCCGCTGCCACCCGTGGCTGAGACTGCAACAGTTCCGTTACCACCTGCACAAAGTGGTGCAGTAATAACAGCTGTAGCAACAATTGCATCAGGCTGAGTTATCGTTGCAGATACCGTAGTACTGCATCCATTGGCATCTGTTACAGTAAAAGTTTTTAAGCCAGCTGTCAATCCCGTAATTGAAGGCGATACAATATAAGGAGCGGTGCCGCCAGAAATATTGAGCGTTACACTACCATTGTTTCCTCCAAAACAGCTAACATTCGTTTGTGATGCTGTTGTGGCTGTTAATGCTGCAGGGAGACTTGATACAGTTGTTGAAGCGCTTGAAGTACAACCGTTGGATCCAGTAATTGTAACTGAATAGGTACCGGTAGCACTTACGCTAATTGATTGCGTGGTTGCCCCGGTTGACCATGCATAACTGCTGCCAGTCGATGCTGTGAGTACAACTGTTGCCCCACAACTGTTGGCTTGGGTTATTGACGCAGCATTATTGGATCCGGTTAGTTTAATATCATCTATTCTAAATGAAGTAGCGTTATTTTTAGAAAAGCGTATGCGTAAGTTACCTGTTGTAGGAATTGTTCCAGAAGCTGTAACCAAGGTCCAGGTATTTGCAGTGGCAGGTTGAGTAATGGTTAATGGAGTATAGGTTGCGCCATCTCCACTCACCTCAAGGGTAATACCAGCAGTAGTATTATCTCTATGCAATCCAAAACTCAATACAGGAGAAGTAATGCCCGTTGTATTGATGCCTGAAACAGTAAAGTTTCTGTTGTTGGTGGTTGCAGTTCCCATGAAAACATTACCACTTCCGCTTACACCTGTATATCCTGTTGAAGCACTTGAAGTTCTAACATCAGTTACACCATCAGTACTTGAAAAAGTAATCGGAGCTGTGCTAGACCAACCTGCATAACTATTTACTAAAGTTGTTGTAGAAGGTGAACCAACAGTTTCATTCAATAATGTAACTGCTCCGCCAAAATTATTCACCGTATAAATTACCGCACTGCTCGTTGCTGAGCAAGTGCCAACACTTAATGCCGCTGCAGGAATTACTACAGGATTGGGTGGTTCGTTATTAAAATTAGGTGTAGCACCATAATTAGCCTGGCCGCTACCTGCATGAGATAAAAATTGGTTGCTGATAAAAGTTGGATCGGTGGTCGGATTAGGTTGATTAACTACCATTCCAAATACCTGTATGCCCGATCCAGGACTTCCTAAAGAGGATAAATTCACAGAAAATTCATATCCCTTTGAAAAATCGCCGGTGGCAGTATTCGCAATGAAACCATTGTTTACAGTGGGTATACCATTATTTGTGTTAGCCTGCATATCGTACAGGTCATAAAATACAGTTCCACCAAATTGATTAATACCTAAAATATAATCCGGGGCAAAACCATTGTCAAATGAAATGGCACTGCTTAAATTTTCCATTGACTTATACGGCGTATTCGTTCTGTTGGTCCAAGAGCTCAGATTTGTAAAACCACCTGATTTACTATCAATGAACACTAAAATTTTATTGCCACTGTTGTTGTCTACATTGCCTGCAAGTGCGAAGTTGACTTTTGTACCATCCCCTTTTACATACAATGCATCCAACCTGTTTGAGCCAAAACCTGAACCTGCAGGTCCACCGGTTGATTTTACAATCGGATTTCCCCACTCACTTGCATTGATGTTTCCATCATAGGTAATAGCTGAACTTACTTTTACAAAAGCTGCATCATTGTTTACCGGGGTAAAACCATATGTAGCCGTTGTAGATGGCCCCTGCACCGAGGTATTGTTTACAAAAAATTCGTACTGACCGGCACCTGTTGCCGTTAAGGTAACCGGCGTGCCACTACAAACGGGTGATGCAGGACTGCCGCTTAACGAAGCTGTTGGAGGCGTAAAAGGTATTACCGTTTGCGTATTTGATGTAATTGCATTACACCCAGAGCCTGCGATAAAAGTTACATTTAACCGGTATTGCGACGGAGCTGTTACAGCTGGAGCAAAAGTAGCATTTGTTGCAGCAGAAACATTGTCCCATACCGAAGTCAAATCATTCCAAAGTTGCCATTGGTAAGATGGAGCACCATTGCCGCCTGTGATGGAGCCTGCTGCTAAGGACGCAATAATACTCGCATTGCAACTGGCTGTACCACCGGTAATAGCCGCCATTGAAGGTTGAGCATTTACAGTAAATGAACCCGAATTGTTGCTTGTTACCGAACAACCACCCGGAGCACCTACAATACAGAAATAAGTTACAGGACCTGTAACGGTATTTGAAGGAGTGTAACTGGGATTTGTAGCACCTGGTATAGCTGTTGAAGGTGCACTCGAACTATACCACTGGTAAGTTAATCCGGTACCGGAAGCTACTACACTGATTGCATTAAATGCACCACCGGTACAAATTGTTTGTGCAGTGGTGGATGGGTGTGTTGTAATTGACGGTGCTGCATTTACCGTTACTGCACCAGAAGCATTGCTAGTTACAGTTCCGCAAGTTCCGGTAACGATGCAATAATAAGTATTTGTTCCAGTTGATGTTGTTGGAGGTGTAAAACTAGCTGCTGTTCCAAGAACAGTTGCATTTCCGGTTGCAAACCATTGATAGGTTAAGGTTCCTGCTCCGTATGCTATAACAGCAAGTTGGGTAGCGGGTGCATTTAAACAAACCGTTTGAGTGGCCGTCGGTGGTTGAGTTTGAATAAAAGTGCTGTTCAGTGATAAATTATTGAAATATGCATTGAAGTTAGCATCACCTCCAGCCGCTGCATTAAAAAACCGTATACGTGCAGGCACCTGACCATTAGTCGGACTCTTAAAACTTCTGGAAAAAGTAGATACAGAACCATCCTCTTTACGAAGTATCCTTATGTCATAAGTACCTGTAGCCGTCCTCACCAATGAAATATCAAGGCCATTTCCTGTAAAAGGAATATTAGTATTACCTGCTGTGCTGTTAGTACCATCATTTAAAGTATATCCGCCATTACCGCCAACAAAATAAAATTCCATTAGGTTTTCACCAGATGCATTTTGCAAACTGACACCCACTGTACTATTAGTATTGATGAAGCCATTATCCATGGAAAATTTCAGCGTATTGCCGATGGACATGGGAGTATTAAAAGATCTTATAGCGTCAGATACTCCGGAGTTGTTGAAAATACCCCATGACCTACCAGATGTGTTAATATTATTTACCGAAGCCCCACCAGCATTGCCTGTAGAACTCGATACAAAAAAACTGCCGTTACCTCCGATTGATGTTGCTAGAGCCCATGCTCCAAAGCCAGTTGTATTATCATTCAAACCATTTGTCCATCCACTATTGTAAGTTGCAGAACCTGCATCGCTTGATTGGCATGGTGAAACAGTAGCAGTTGAAGTGATACTAACATTATCAATGGAAATTTTTGGCCGATTTCCAGAACCTGTATTATCAGACGTACCAAAGAAAAATCTGAATATGACTTGTGAGTTATTGAGTGATGAAGGAATGGTAATTGGACCAATTGCTCCAGATTGAGCAGTAGAACCATTGTCACAACTTATTGGTAATCCTGTGCCTGTAAGATCTATAAATGTTCCAGCATTACCTGTAATACTATATTGAATTTTTAGAGCCCCAAGCCTAGGCGTAGCACTTACTGTATTAATAATTTTAGCCCAATCAAAACTTAAGGTACCAACTGTCCTACCGGTAAAATCAATATATAAATCAGTTGCACCAAAAGATGTCCCAGTTGCTAAAAGTACCATGTTTTGGGCTCCAATTTGCACTCCGCTTGCAGTGGAACTTGAAAAGACAGTGAATTGTGTGGCAACTGAATTTGTCGCTGAGACAGCCGTTCCCCATGGAGCGGCACCTGTACCTGAAGCATAATTACTACCCCATCCAGATATATTTGCAAACCCTTCCAAATAATTTCCCAAAGCCATAGAATAGGGTACAGGTGGAGCACCATCCGTAAACAACGCCTCTGCATGCAGGCCCGAACCCTGACCGTCTGCCTTTACAACTAAATTTGCTCCTAGACATTGACATACCTGCCATGTTGTAACAAATCCTCCATTAATATCCGCCACAACCTGCCAAGAAGGAGGAATAGCACTCAATGGATTGGTAAAAAACACTGCGAGCTCAACAGTCTCTCCAGCTGTGAAGCCTGCACCTGTAAAAGTAGCCGTACTACCTGGTGCATAATCCGGTTGGTCGGTAATGATACTCGCCTGCCCAAAACTCACACTTGTAGCAAGTGTAAAAACAAATGCCAGTACCAGGCTGGCAAGGGTTGGTAGTACCGGCAAATTTTTGCCCATTACAGTAGTGGGAAGATGTAATCTCATGTTGCTTGGTTTTGGTCGTAGTTGTTATTACAAAAGTGGCCCGGCTGTTGTCCTTAATAGACACAGCATGGGAATGCATTCAAATAAATTGTAAAAAGGGGGTGAGTTATCCTTGGGAAATTAAGCAGCTTTTACAGGAAGGGTAGATATTGTAATGGTGAATATAGAGCGGAAAACAATATCAACAACATTTTTTTAACAAATTATTTTTTACTGACGGTCAATTTGTTTTGGTTTATGTTGAACGATTCCAAAGCCGAAAAGTGTTCCCCAATTGTAATTCAACCCTTTGTAAGTAACTTTCCAGCACCAATGAAAGCAAAGATTACAAAACTGGAAAAAACCCCGGGCTATGCTCTCATACGGTCATGGTTAGCCGAAAATGGCAGAACGCCTTTTCTTTTCCAACAAGAAACCTGGGAGCAAATTGTGCTAGGCAACTCCGGCCTGGTAAACGCACCTACCGGTTTTGGTAAAACCTACTCGGTGTTCCTTGGAGCGTTGATTCAGTACATCAACAACAATCCAACAAATTACAAAACAAAAAAACACAATGGTCTGCAGCTCTTATGGATAACGCCGCTGCGGGCACTGGGCAAGGATATTGCCAGGGCCATGCAGGAAGTGGTTGCAGACCTGGGCATGCAATGGCAAATCGGCATCAGGAATGGAGATACTCCAGTAAACGAAAGGGCCAAACAAAAAAGACACATGCCGGAAGTGCTCATCATCACCCCGGAAAGTCTACACTTATTGCTCGCACAAAAAGACTACCCTGCTACCTTTAAAAATTTAAAAATTATAGCTGTAGACGAATGGCA
>JBKJKD010000327.1:0-5706 GCA_046597635.1 Ferruginibacter sp.
TCGCCATTTGCAGTATTGAAACTGCCAGTAGTGTTGGAGTAGAGTGTAGCAACACCAGATGCTGTATTATTAAGCCCATTGGTGTTAAACCTAAGTGCGTTAACGCCATTGGCAGTATTAAAGTTTCCTGTATTATTTGTAAATAGCGCACCAGCGCCTGTTGCTGTATTTGATGAGCCTGAAATATTTGAGCGTAGTGAAAAAAGACCAATGGCTGTATTTCCATCTCCGATGGTGTTATTACGAAGGGTCTCATTTCCAATTGCGGTATTGGAACTTCCTGATGTATTGTTTCGCAAAGCTTCATCGCCATTGGCAGTATTATAAATGCCAATGGTATTTCTATATAACGCATATCCACCGAAAGCCGAATTGTAAGCGCCCTCTGTTATGGCACTCAATGCAGCTTCGCCAAAAGCAGTATTTAACGATGATAATAAACCAGCCCTCACATTATTTCTTTTAAAAATAAGGTCCTCGTTATCAGCTGTGCCTATGAAGTTAACCGCAGTATCGGTATTGATATTCCCTTTTAGTCCCCAGCCAGTATTCGTTCCCACGCCCTTCCAGCTTAATGAGCTTTGTTCCCAATAATAAAACCCCGGCAAATTACTTCCAACTGTACTGGTTAAATAAACCATCATACCATTTTGATTAATGGTGGGGTTGGATACGGGAAAAATATTTATTCTTGGTATAAGCATACCATCCTGGTTGGTAGGTGCGGCAGGATTAGCCGCAGCAATATCCAGTTTAGATTGTGGTGCGGATACACCTATACCAGTATTTTGTGCCTGCATAGTTATTGCAACTACAAGCATCAAACACGTTGTGATTAATTTTTTCATAATGCCTTTAACTATTTTTTTTCTTCAAGAATTTTAAGGCGTCTCAGGAATTCTTCATTTTGTTTTTGCAGCAAATCATTTTGTTTTTTGAATGTATCAATCATTTGCTGCTGTTCCTGAATCGCTTTTACCATGGGTGCCATTAAATCATTATAACGCACACTGTACATACCTGCATCGTCTTTGCTGATGATGCCGTTATTATCTGCACCAGCTTTATTCAATGTTTCTTCCAACTCTTGAGCAATAAAACCATACTCCGTTTTTCTGCTTTCATCATTGTTGCGGTAGTAAGAAACGGGACGAAGTTGTTGGATGAAATCTAAACCAAGGTTGGATGTTTGAATATTTGATTTAAAACGGCTGTCGGAAGTGATGGTCCAGGGAACCTGGATGCCTGCATAAACAATATTTGCATTACCAATTCGCACCTGGTCGTTGGCTGCAGGGTTGGGCACCTGGGCGTTCCATCCAATAGCAATATTATTTCCCCCGGTGGTTACATTTCTACCCGCATCATATCCCACTGCTGTGTTAGCGCCTCCGGTGGAGTTGTACAAGGCTCCGTGCCCAAGAGCACTGTTTAAGTTTCCGATGGAGTTTAGTCGCAATGCATCTACTCCGTTGGCTGTATTGGATGCTCCGGTTGTATTGGTATATAATGCGCCGCTACCGGTAGCTGTATTAAAAAATGCAGTTGTATTAAAAAATAGGGATTGAATTCCTGTAGCGGTGTTATAACTTCCTGTTGTGTTTGAGTAGAGTGCCCGTTCACCGTTGGCCACATTAAAATTTCCGGTGCTGTTATTAAACAGCGATGAAAATCCATTGGCCGTATTATTTGTTCCGGTTGAGTTTAACCGAAGCGCTTCAACACCATTAGCCGTGTTATATACGCCTAGTGTGTTACTAAACAATGCGGCCCTGCCAGTTGCAGTATTTCTGCCACCACTGGTATTGCTATAAAGAGCCTGGTCTCCTACGGCGGTATTAGCGAGGCCGTCTGTGTTTGAATACAATGCTTCTACCCCAACTGCGATATTGGTTGTTCCAACTGTATTTGAGTAAAGTGCATTTTGTCCGCTTGCCACGTTCCATGAACCTGTTGTATTAAACTGCAAGGCACCCTCTCCATTGGCAGTATTAAAATTGCCTGAGGTGTTATTAAAAAGAGCACTTGCGCCCATGGCGGTGTTTTTGTTACCATTTTCATTATTGTAAAGAGCAAAGCTTCCGGTAGCGGCGTTGCGGATGCCGGTTGTGTTTTTACTAAGAGCATTAATACCCGAAGCAGTATTGTCGTTTCCCGTGCTGTTGCTGTTGAGAGCGTAGTAGCCGGCGGCTGTATTGTTAAATCCCGTTGTATTAAAAAATAGCGCCTGTGATCCGGTAGCTGTGTTGCTGTATCCTGTGGTATTGGAACGAAGAGCAGTTATGCCATTTGCCGTATTATTACTGCCTGTGGTATTGGAAAAAAGAGCAGATGATCCAATAGCCGTGTTGTTGTTACCTGTGCTGTTGGTGAATAGCGTAGAAACGCCATGGGCCGTATTGTTGGTTCCAATCGTATTGTTGTAAAGTGCCTGCACTCCGTTTGCAGTATTATTGTTGCCGGTTGTATTTAAAGAAAGCGCCTGACTTCCACTAGCCGTATTTGCTATCCCCGTTGTGTTTAGCGAGAGCGCATTGTACCCGTTTGCAGTGTTGTTAGAACCTGTACTGTTACCGGAAAGTGCGTCTCTGCCAATGGCGGTATTTTGAGAACCGGTGCTGTTAGCGTAAAGAGCAAGATAACCTGTTGCGGTATTGTTTGTTCCCGTGGTATTGGAATAGAGCGAGCTACTTCCTGTTGCTGTATTATAATCACCAGTGGTATTTGAATAAAGAGCGGTGGAACCCATCGCTGTATTAAAAGTTCCATCTGTATTTGAAAAAAGTGCTGTCAATCCGCTGGCGGTATTGTATCCGCCAATTGTGTTGTAATAAAGTGCTCCATAACCGTTAGCTGTATTAAAAAGCCCTGAACTGTTTGTTCGTAAGGCATCAAAACCGGTCGCTGTATTTGCACCCCCAGAAGTATTTGAGTAAAGACTGAATTTTCCACTAGCAGTATTTCCGCTTCCTATTGTGTTTTTAAAGAGAGCACTATCTCCGGCTGCTGTATTGCCAGAACCAGTGGTATTAAAATATAAAGCCTGGTTTCCGGTCGCAGTATTTTGACTCCCAGTTGTGTTGGAAAAAAGTGCCCTGCTTCCATTGGCCGTATTGCCTGCAGCAGTTGTGTTAAAGTAAAGAGCGCTATCGCCCATTGCTGTATTATAATTGCCTGTGGTGTTAAACCGAAGTGCTGCGGTTCCGCTGCCAGTATTATTAAAGCCGGTTGTATTTGAATACAATGTACTATCCCCTGTTGCAGTATTTCTTCTACCAGTAATATTATTGAACATGGCAGCCATGCCGACTGCTGTATTGCTGAATCCGACGCTGTTAGCAGCAAGTGTTTGTGCACCGATTGCGGTATTAGTATTTCCTGTGGTATTGCTAAAAAGTGTTCCGTCTCCAAGAGCAGTATTATTTCTACCGGTGGTATTCCTGAAATTTGCAGACGATCCAAGTGCTGTATTGTTTGTTCCTGAGGTATTATCCCGCAATGCATTAATACCAATTGCGGTGTTTCCGATTGCGGGATTTGCCTTAGCTAGAGAATTTAATCCATAAGAGGTATTAAAAGTTGCAATTCTACCCGCCACTAAATTGTTTCTTTTAAATAACAGGTCTGTATCATCAGTGGTACCTAAAAAATTAATGGCTGTATCAGTACCGCCATTCCCAGTAAGACCCCAATGTGTATTTGCTCCTACGGCTTTCCACGATAGGCTGGCGTGCTCCCAATAATAAAATCCGGGAAAGTTCGTGCCTGATGTATTGGTTAAATAAACCATCATCCCATTTTGATTTGCTGTGGGCACTACGGGTGGAAAAAGATCTATCCTTGGGATTAGAATACCATCCTGGTTGGTAGGTGCGACAGGGTTAGCAGCGGCAATTTCTAGTTTAGCTTTTGGAAGAATGGTACCTATGCCGGTGTTTTGGGCACTAAGATTTAGAAAGAAAAAAAATCCTACTAAGAAGGCAAAAAAATGTCTCATACAATTAAAATTTACCCTTAAAAGTATAGATTGTTGATGCGCTGGAAATCCCCCGTTTGTGGGGTTTATTTTAGCAACGTTTTTGCAACCTTGGTGGGAAACCGAAGCGGATGATTAGTCTATGGATGATAATCCCAAAATAGAAATTCAGCTAAAAAATATCAGATTAATTTTTCACGAAAAGCTTTGGCCACCGCTTCTGCCTTGCTGTGTACATGCATTTTTTCGTAAATATTTTTTACGTGGCTTCTCACAGTTTCGGTAGCCAGAAATTTATCGGCAGCAATGGCTTTATAACTTTTGCCATCGGTGAGGGCCGCTAAAATATCCAGCTCTCTGGGAGAGAGGTTAAAGGTTTGTGCTGTTTGGTTGGTTTGCTTGCGAAACATTTGCAAGACTCTTGCAGCAATGCTGCCGGTCATTGGTGCACCACCCAGCACGAAATCTTCCAGGGCCTGCAGCAACACGGATGGGGCTGTTTTTTTTAAGAGGTATCCACTAGCACCGGCCATTACGCTCTTGAATATTTTTTCATCATCTTCAAACACGGTGAACATTACAATGTCTACCGCCGGAAAATCTTTCTTTACCATTTTTACCGCTTCTATACCATTGATGCCGGGCATGTCTATATCCATTAAAAGCAGGCGTGGCATGTATATTTCTGTTTGAGCCAAAAGCGTGCGGGCATCATGTAATGAAAATACAACTTCAAATTTGCCGCTGCTGGCTAGGAGCATTTCCATGCTTTTGCGCAGCACATCATTGTCTTCTATAATGCCTATACTCGTCATGGTATAAAGTTGTGTTTAATATACCTACAATGCAATCCCCCGTTTGTGTGATTTAATTGCAGATTGTTTTTAAACTTTTTTACAATAAAAATTAACTTGTTAATGGATAATCTAAAGTAATGCAAGTACCCATTCCTTGCTTTGAATCGATGGTCAACAATGCTTTCATTTCTGTGGCTCTTTGCTGCATATTGATCAAGCCGTTGCCGGGTGTGTAATCGTTCAAATCAAAACCAATACCATCGTCCTCTATTTTCATCTTCAATAAGTGATCTGTTATGTGAAGTGATAAAACGGCATTTTTGCAATCGGCATACTTCACCATATTATTCAAGGCCTCTTTGTAGATCAAAAATAAGTGACGCCTGTTTTGCATAGAGATGTTAGATGTAGTAAAATGACTGTCAAAATCTAAACGGTAGTTGATGTCGTGAAGCTCCATGATGGCGGCGGTAAGTTCTTTCATACGCAGCACAATTTTTTCTATGGAGTCGTTTTTAGGGTTGATGCTCCAGATAATATCATCGAGGTTTTGTAAAAGCTGCCTGCTGCTTATGCCAATTTGGGTCATCATTTCTTGTGCTTCAGCTGTTTGTTCATGCTGTAATTTTTGTGATGCCACTTCGCTCAAAATAGAAATACTGGTCATCGTACTACCTACATCGTCGTGCAAGTCTCTGCTGATGTTGTTGCGCATTTGCAGCATTTTTTTAAGTTGGTTAATTCGGTAGTTATAAATGCTCAAGAGCACGCCACCGATGGCCGCCACACAAAGCAGGACGAACCACCATGTTTTATAAAAGGGTGGCAAAATTTTTATTTGTAAACTTCTTTCAATTGTTTTTGCCGCATCAGCAGTAATGGCATAGAAACGAAACGTATAATTGCCGGAAGATAGCCCTGTAAGATTTACAA
>JBKJKD010000344.1:0-9828 GCA_046597635.1 Ferruginibacter sp.
TCTACTTCCACACTGTCAAATTCTGTACGGCCAAGGTAACGACCAGCTTCTCTTTTATCGACCATCACTTTAAAAGTTTTATCCACTTTTGTCTGGTTTTTTTCCAGCGATATATCCTGCTGCACTTCCATTATTTCCAGCGCTCTTTCCTCTTTTTCTTCTGCAGAAATATTGTCTACAAGGCCGTGTGCACTGGTATCTTCTTCGTGGCTATACGTAAAAGTGCCCACCCTGTCAAAGCGCATTTTTTCTAAAAAGGTTTTCAGCTCTTCCACATCATCCCTTGTTTCGCCAGGGAAGCCTGCAATTAAGGTGGTGCGCAAACAAATATCGGGTATGCGTTGGCGTATCTCGCCAACAAGGTCTTCCATTTCTTCCCTGGTAATCTGGCGTTTCATCGCTTTCAACATACTGTTGCTGGCATGTTGCAGGGGCATGTCCAGGTAGTTGCAAATGTTATCCCGCTCCTTCATCACATCAATAATTTCCAGCGGAAATTTGGAGGGGTAAGCATAATGTAAGCGAATCCACTCCAGCCCTTCTACATCTGCCAGGGCATGCATCAGTTTGGGCAGTTCTCTTTTTTTGTAAATATCCAGGCCGTAATAGGTCAACTCCTGCGCTATCAGCATCACTTCCTTTACCCCACGCTGCACCAATTTTTTAGCTTCGTCTACCAGTGATTCTATGGACCGGCTCACGTGTGCACCCCTCATTAATGGAATGGCACAGAACGAACAAGTACGATTGCAACCTTCGCTTATCTTCATGTAGGCATAATGCTGCGGAGTGCTCAGCAAACGCTCTCCTATGAGTTCCCCTTTATAATCTGCTTCAAATCTTTTTAGTATAAGCGGCAACTCCATGGTACCAAAATAGGCATCTACTTCAGGGATTTCCTGCTCAAGGTTGTTTTTATAACGCTCGCTCAGGCAACCCGTAACATATACTTTGTCCAGCTTTCCTCTTTTCTTTAATTCTACATGATCCAGGATGGTATTTACGCTCTCTTCCTTGGCTTTGTCTATAAAGCCACAGGTATTTATAATTACGATGTTGTGATCTCTTTTGCTACTCTCATGCACGGTATCGATATCGTTGGCTAGCAACTGCCCACTCAAAATTTCGCTATCCACCATGTTCTTGCTACAACCTAGCGTGATAATGTTAACCTTGTCTCTTTTAATGCTTTTTGTCTTCATAATAAGGCGGCAAAGGTAATAAAGAATAGCCTCAATAAAGCCCGACTCTGTGCGCACTTTAACAGCAGGCCAGTTGCATCATAATACATTTTTAAATATTCGTTTTGGTACGATGACCTATGTTTTAAAAAAATGGTAGTTTTGGCGCATGAATTGGAATGGTAGTTTTGGCGCATGAATTGGAATGGAAAAACCAAAGTGAAGGTAGCAATACTGGATTTGTATGAAGGAGCAGAGAACCAAGGCATGCGCTGTATCAGGGAAATTCTCAACCAATTTGGCGAGATGAACGGACTTGACCTTTACCGGGAAGAATTTGAAGTGAGAATTAATCACGAGATACCAGATCTGTCTTTTGATATTTACCTATCAAGCGGTGGCCCGGGTAGTCCGCTGGAAAGTGAAGGGAGTGCCTGGGAAGAAAAATATTTTACCTGGCTCAAGCAGGTAGAAAAATTCAACGAAGCCGAAAGTAATCTTGTTAAGAAACAGGTATTTTTTATTTGCCATTCTTTCCAACTGGTATGCAGGCATTACAAGCTGGCAGAAGTCACCAGAAGAAAGAGCACTTCCTTTGGCGTTTTCCCCATGCATTACTTAGAGAATGCAGAGAGCGAACCCATATTTGCCGGTTTAAAAGATCCTTTTTATGCAGTAGATAGCAGGGACTACCAGGTAACTGAGCCTCGCCACAACCAAATTCAAAAGCTGGGTGCATCTATATTAGCTATTGAAAAAAGCCGCCCGCACATTCCGTTGGAGAGAGCCATTATGGCCATACGCTTTAATGAAAATATGATCGGTACGCAGTTTCATCCGGAGGCCGATGCGGTGGGTATGACGCTCCACCTGCTTACGGAGGAAAAGAAAAAAACCGTTATTGATAATTATGGAGAAGAGAAGTGGCGCTCTATGATCGACCATTTGAATGACCCAGACAAAATATTGTTTACTTATGCAAGAGTTCTACCTAATTTTTTACAACACGCCGTAGACAAAATGCAACCGGTAGAAATATAGACCCGGCCTCGTTATAAATTTCTTCAGCATCACATCTATTATTAAACCTATTTCAAAATGTCCGGGCATTAGATTCCAATTATGTACGACATCTTTGAATGCCATCATTCTTTTCGTTATTTTAGCCTACAATCTACATTGAGTTATTATGCAAAAAGAACTGAGGAAATCATTTAATCAAAATTTTAGTGAGGCAAAGTACCAGGCATATTTGCGGGAGGTAGAAAACCTGCACCCCGGGTCGCTGGATTTTAGAATAGCTGAGACGCCTCTTTTCATTCCCAAAGATTTTACCAGCAAAATGTTGGCTGCCTGCGATGATATCTTAGACGTAATAACAGCAGATAATTTTAAACAAATAACAGAACGCAGCATTCCTGATAACCTGCAGATACCCGGCGAAGATGCACACCCACAATGCCTTGTATTTGATTTCGGTATCTGCGAAAATAAGGAGGGAGAATTGGAACCACAGCTAATAGAAATGCAGGGCTTCCCCACCTTGTTTGCCTTTCAGGCTTTTCATACAGAACTCACGGCCGCTTATGCCCATTTGCCCGAAACGCACTCGGCTTACCTTAACGGATACGACAAGGAAAGCTATATTCAATTGCTAAAAGAGATTGTTGTGGGCAGCCATGCGCCAGAGCAGGTGATTTTACTGGAGATTTTTCCTGAGCAACAAAAAACACGAATAGACTTTTACTGCACAGAACAATTATTGGGCGTTAAAACGGTTTGCCTTACCAAATTGATGGCAGAGGGCACCCAATTATTTTACATGAACAAGGGCGTTAAAACTCCGATCAGCAGAATTTATAACCGTCTCATATTTGACGATCTTGAGCAGCAGGAAAACTTGGGCGACATTATTGATCTTACCCAACCATACGATGTAGAGTGGATGCCACACCCTAACTGGTTTTACCGCATCAGCAAATTTACCTTGCCGTTTATTGACAACCCTTATGTGCCGGACACCTTTTTTCTTAATGAAGTGACCCAACCCGTTCACCTGCCTGATTACGTACTAAAGCCGCTTTTTTCTTTTGCAGGCATGGGTGTGGTGATTGATGTAACACAGGCCGATATTGACAAAATTACTGATCCCGAAAATTGGATCCTGCAGCGCAAAGTACAGTACGCCTCCATCATTGAAACACCCGACGAACCTGCTAAAGCAGAAATACGGTTGTTTTACTTTTGGAAAGAAGGGCAGGCACGACCAGTTGCTGTGCACAATCTTTCCCGCCTCAGCAAGGGTAAAATGATAGGTACCCGCTACAACAAAGACAAAACATGGGTTGGTGGTACGGTCGCCTTTTTTGAAAGGTTGTAAGGGGTTGGTGAGTTGTGAAGGGTGAATGGTTGTGAATTGCTGTATTGATAATTGTGAAATAGTGAGCATTCATCCTTGTCTCATCTACCTTTAACTTAGCACTCGTTTTCTTAAAAAATTTAGCTGTATGAAAAATGGATTAGCCAGGTTTGAACATCACCTGCAAAAATTAGAGACTTTGATGAAACAAGCCAGGAAGGAACAAAACCCGGCGCTATGGCTTTCTACAAATGATGCCCGCACACCGCTATTTATGCTGGAAGCCCTGGCACGCCTTTACAGCAGCCTTCACAACAAAAAGAAATTTACCCGGCTAAAAGATCAATTGAAACTTTTAGAAGATGGTTTTGGACAGGTTGACTATTACGCCAGTTATGCAAAGATATTTTTGGCACACCCCACCGTACCAGTGCATTTACGGGAGTACATGCAAGCCCAGACGAGGGAAAAACTGCAGCATGTAAACGATGTACTGGCTACCAAAAGCTGGGTAGGAGAAACGCCCCAGCGTTTTAAAAAAATCCGGAAGAGTCTAAAAAAAATTGATTGGCTCAAACCACAACCAGAAGCAAAGTCCATCAGGGAATTTTACAAAAACGAAATTGACAGCATAAGAAAGGCCATCAAAGAATCTGCGGGGCGCTTTACAGAAATGGAAGAGCAGGTGCATGAACTGAGAAGGGACCTACGCTGGCTGAGCATTTATCCACAGGCGCTTCAAGGGATGATACAACTTGCCGACAGCGGACAGCGGGACACCGCTACAGAAAAATACCTGGTGTCTGAAATAGTACAATCAAAATTCAATGTAATGCCCGATGCCGGCGACAACAGTTGGTTTGTACTATTGGAGAAAAATCATTTTTACGCCTTGAGTTGGATGATTGCCGAAACCGGTAAAATAAAAGATGAAGGCCTGGAGATATTTGCAGTGGCCGAAGCATTGATGCAAACGGAAGGGCTAAGCCAGGAAGTTGCTTACCACAGATCTTTCGAAGTGCTAGGCGTACCTCCCTCCAGGATGCAAGATTTGCTAGCCCGGGCCTCGCAAATTACAACTGCATTTATGGAAGAAAAGCAATTAGAGCAGCTGAACTGCGCAGTTGCTAGGATAAAGAAATAGATATTTGACTCCGCAAAAAATACTTTTCTGCGGAGTCAACTCTTTTGCAATCAAAAAGATTTAGCATAAAAAAGGCCCCTTGAAAAATCAAGGGGCCTTCACTTTAGAAAAGCTTGTATTAATAATTTCTTACGGTCATTTCTGTTCTCCTGTTCTTTGCACGCCCTGCTGCAGTTTTGTTATCGGCAATTGGTTTTTCTTCGCCGAAACCGGTAGACTTCATACGGCTCTCGGCAACGCCTTTGCTGATGAGGTATTCTCTAACTGAACCTGCACGATTCTCAGATAAAGTCTGATTGCTTTCATTGGTACCAACTTCGTCAGTATGGCCATCAATGTCCAACATCAGCGATTCGTCGGCAGCCATGATAGCAGCTACATCATTTAAAGATTTGTATGACTTAGCTAGTAATTTGTAGCTACCGGTTGCAAAGAAAACATTCTTTGCAGCCATGCTCACTTTTTCGATCACTTCTTTAGCAATCTCAGGACAACCCTGGTTGCTTGCAGGACCACTACGGGTCGGACATTTGTCCTCCTCATCGTTTACACCATCTCCATCAGTGTCTGGTATAGGACAACCCTGGTAACGAGCTAAACCCTTTACGGTCGGGCACTTATCTTCTTCGTCGTTAATGCCGTCTCCATCAGTATCCGGAATTGGGCAACCCTGGTATTTGGCAATACCGGCTACATCCGGACATTTATCATCGCCATCTGCAATACCATCACCATCCCTATCAGGGCATCCCTGAAGGTTGGCAAGGCCGGCTACATCCGGGCATTTGTCTTCAGCATCAACTATACCATCGCCATCCCTGTCTAAAATTACAGGAACCACTACTTCGGCAACGGGTACTACTTTTTTAGCAAATGATTGTGCAAACCCTATGCTATGATAAAAATGATAGGCTGCATTTTCCGTAACGGGTATGCGGTACTGTGAGTTGAGCAACAAAAAAGTGTTGCGCACAACTTCTACCTGAATACCAACACCGGCTGGTACAAATGCGCTGTAATAGCCTTTATATTTTGCGGCTCCTACACCAATCGTAAGAAAGGGATTAAACCAATACTGGTCTGTTAACAATTTTACGTTAGCAGTAGCGGCTGCCTCCAATAAAAGATTTTCATTGCCATTTGATACACGGTTAGGGAGCGGATAGTCAACAAATACTCCACTTAAGGTGGCAGCAAAATCTACATGCTCGCTAAAGCCTTGCATATAACTAATGCCAAAGCCTGTAGACATTTTGCTGATTTTCTTCCAGTCGCCATCTCTAATTACTTTGCTTAAAGAACTACCCCTGAGGGTGGCCGCAGTTTTAAAATCAGTGGCAACGAAATGGATGCCCAGGGTTGGGCTTTTCTTGTAATCGGTTTGGGCTATTGCAATGGCGCAAAAGATCATTGCCACCAGTGAAAGCATAATTTTCTTCATATATGTCGTTTTGAGTAAACGCAGCAAAAATAGCGGGTTAGTTTTAATTGAAGAAATATTTTAACGGCAACGTCAAATGTACCCGCAAAAGTTACCAGCCCCGGTAAATACTCTTCCGCCTACACCTACTACTATTTAGGTTTGCCTTTGAGTACTTCAATTTTTACACGGGTGAGACCTTGCTTAATATAACCCAGCTTTTGTGCACCAGTTTTGCTCAGGTCTATTATACGTTTTGTTTTAGGATGCAGCCTGTCGTTTGTTCTCACAACAATAGTACGTCCGTTTCTGAGATTGGTAACTTTTACCCAGGTGCCAAGGGGCAATACATTGCAGGCAGCTGTAGCGTTGCCGTGGCCGAACCTTTCGCCGGTAGCAGTTTTACGACCTTCAAATTTTGGGGCATAGTAACTAGCCTGACCATATAATAGAACTGTAGATTTTTTATTTTTACTGGCCGAAGGTGGAGACGCAGCGCCCTTCGTTTGGGCCTGGCCATTTAGGGTAAATGTCAGTACCATTAAACAAATAAAAAGAAAACTACCTGTGGGTATATGTGTAAATTTTATCATGTGGCAAGGATAAATATAGGAATCATTTCAACGCAAAGTACTTTTCTCTGAGAACCTTGTCTTTGCTGTAAACGTCTTCATGAAATATAATATTGCCATTTACGGCCTCGCAACTGAGGTAGCGGATGAATAGCGGAAGTCTTTGTATTACCGGCACCGTATGTTTCTGTTTCTGTGCAATCCAGCTTGTGATAGAATCGGCGGAAAGCGTTGTGCTGCCGAGGCTCGCAGCCTGTACGCTGTCGTTTCGCATTATATAATTTGCAAGGCTTTTCCAATCCTCTACCCTCACACAGCCATGGCTAAGGCTTCTGCTCTTGTTTTTAAACAAATAACGTTGGTTAGTATCGTGAAGGTACACAGCATACGGGTTGTTAAAGTTGAACTTTATCACCCCCAAAGCATTGTTGTCTCCACTACTTTGGCGCACAAAATAGGGGATGCCTTTTGTGTAACGTGCCCAGTTGACCGATTGTGCGTTTACAAGATCTCCCTTTGCATCGTATAACTGAAGGCCTTTGCGAGCAAGGTAGTTAGCATTCTTTTTGAGGCCGGGCAATATTTCTTTAATGATGATGCCATTGGGTACCGTCCAGGTAGGATAAATGACCAGATTGGTAATTTCACTGCTGATGTCGGGTGTTGGAGTAAGTGCTTTACCGATGATAATTTTCGACCTCATCACCAGGGAATCGTTTTCCCTAACCTGCAGGTAGTAGGAAGGCAGGTTCACCCAAATATATTTGCCAGGCATCTGCGCCGGTAAGAGTTTGTATTTATCCAGTGTAATGGCAATTCGCTTAAATTTTTCCTTATCTGTATTGTTGAGAAAATTAACCATTGCTGCAGATACTTTGCCCGTAGCTTTTATACCATGATCCTTTTGAAACTTTGAGAGCATTGCATGAAGCTTTAACGAATCGTAACTGGTAACACTGGCAGTGGCCACACCAGCTTCTTTTAGCCTCATCAGCAGTTTCCTTAAAAAAGTTACCGAATCTTTGCCCGGAAACTGCAGGTATGTATATTTTTTGTTGTCCATTGTTTTTACAAATGCGGGTAAGGAATTTTTCAACGCCTGGTAATCCTTCAAGGAAGGTTGCAGTTGCCCGATAATTTGTGTCATCGAATTTCCGTCGGCGATGTCTTTTAAATACTTACTAAAAAAACCAGCTTGCTTTTCCCGCCGGTACTTCCACGATAAACTGTCGGCTTGCAAGCGCCCCTGTTTCAGATCCTGGGCCAGGCGTACAAAGGCATCCGTGAGCAAAATATCTCCCTTTGCCCAATGCGACAGGCTCCGGGCTTTTAAAGAATCCTGGCGAGGCGGATTCCTGAAATATTTTAAAATAGTGAGCTGGTAATCATCCCTGAACAAGCCATCATTTTCGCAGGTCTCGAGGTAAGCCAGCAGTGAGTCTGCGCCCGGCAACCATTGCTCATCTTTGCTCCAAAGCGGGCTATAAGCCTGACTGCCATAATAATACTTGAGTACAGGAAGTGCATAAAGCCGGGTGCTGTCATCTAGCTTATTACTAACAGTATCGGTTTTATTTAGCAGATCCTTAAGTGCGGCCTGTGTGGTTTTATCATCCAGAGAAATGTCAGGGTCTTTACCTTTAGGGCTATTGTTGTTACAGGCAAGCATGCATAACGCAACGGCCGTGGTACAGGTTCGTCTATATATCGAACTACGCTTCATGTAAGCAGTTAATTAAGTAATTTGAATAAAAAAATCATGAAAAGCGCCCGAAAACCTAGCTACAAGATAATGAAACCCTTCCTATATTTGATTTGTTGCATCGGAGTATTTTTCACAGGCCCAGCATCCGTGCTGGCACAACGCTCCGAAGTAAATGCTTATGGCCTGAAGCTCATTAAAACCTGCCGGGAATTTATACAAACAGTACAGTCAAATCCTACTAATGCAATGTGGCCCCTGCACATAAAAGTGCCTGAGGTAGTGATAGATCTTAAATATGCTGGCTTGGATAACTTTATGAAACAGGCTTTGTACAAGCCTACCCAAACCACCTATCTAAGAAAAGAAGCAGTAGTAGCCCTTGCCAAGGTTCAAAAAGCCTTGTTGGAGAAGGGTCTGGGTTTAAAAATCTGGGATGCCTACCGGCCTTACAGCGTTACCGAAAAAATGTGGGAGCCTGTAAAAGATGAGCGCTATGCTGCCAACCCAAAGTATGGCAGTGGTCACAACCGGGGTGCAGCGGTAGATCTTACGCTCATAAATATCGCTACCCGGCAAGAACTTAATATGGGAACTGGCTTCGATAATTTTAGCGACACCGCACATATAAGCTTTCCAGCGTTATCTGCAGATGTTTTGGCTAACCGCAGTCTCCTGCAATCTTTAATGGAAGCGAATGGCTTCAAGGTACTGGATACAGAATGGTGGCATTTTTACCTGCCAGACGCAAAGAACTACGACCTCTTAGACCTCAGCTTCAAACAATTAAAAAGAATAAACCAGCAGTCATCTGACTAAATTTGCGGCTGCTTTCTATTTACAAGTAATTTGCAGCAGAATTTTCAACCATGAAGTATTACATCATTTCCGGCGAAGCCAGTGGCGATCTGCATGGCAGCAACCTTATGAAAGAGTTGCATAAATTAGATAGCGGGTCCGATTTTCGCTGCTGGGGTGGAGACCTGATGGAGGCTGCAGGTGGCAAGTTGGTAAAACATTACCGGGAGCTGGCTTTTATGGGCTTTGCCGAAGTGATACAAAACCTGGGTACCATTTTTAAAAATATAAGTTTTTGTAAAAAAGACATCAAGGCCTATCAGCCCGATGTGTTGATACTGGTAGATTACCCGGGCTTTAACCTGCGCATTGCAAAATGGGCAAGGCAGGAGGGATTCAAAATTGTCTACTATATTTCTCCGCAAATATGGGCCTGGAAGGAAAGCCGCATTCATAGCATTAAAAAAAATGTAGATAAAATGCTGGTGATACTCCCCTTTGAGAAAGACTTTTATGCCCGCTGGAACTTTGAAGCAGAATATGTGGGACATCCGCTGGTGGAAGTAGTAGATGATTTTCAAAGGTCGCAGGGAAATGGTCGATGGGCAATGGTCAATAGTCAATGGTCAATGGGCAATAGTCAATGGGCAAT
>JBKJKD010000036.1:0-28030 GCA_046597635.1 Ferruginibacter sp.
CCTCCTCTTCCCGCTGCACAGATTGCTGAATCATACTACTGTCTGCCGCACTGCGTTCAACTTCTTGTGTAAACGTTCGAACAGAATCTGCAGCCTGCCTTGCGGATCTTTCTGCAATCATTTGCATGATTTGCAAGGCTCGCAAAGAGTCAGATGTTTTATCGGCTGCATCTTTAATTTTTGCAACCACCTGGTTTTTATATTGCAGGTTGATGACGCTGTATTTACTCCAGCCAACTTTGGTGATTACATCTTTGTAAAACAACTTAAGCTTATGCAATTTCTCTGCGATATTTTCTGTGTTACCCAATACAATTACCTGGTTGCCTATTTTAGGAATCATTTCATAATTGTGCTGCGAGGTAATATCCACCTGCTCTATCATGGCCATTAAAAAACTATCTGCCTGTAGGGCAAGGCTCAATTCCTTTATGGCCTTTAGTGTAATGCTGTCTGCTTTTGATAAAAAATCGGGATTGTGCGTAAAGCCGGTAAATACTGGCAGTCTTGCAGAAAACTTTTCGCTCAGGGGTAATACCTTTAAGCTACTATCCAGGTAAAAACTTCTACCTGAGGTAGAGAATATTCTGGCTATTGGTTCTCTTTCGTAAACTGATACCCTCAAAATTTCATTGTTATCAAAAAACAATTCTGCATTTTTTATCCATACATCTTTTTCAAGATTGTTTTCAATGGCACCGAGCTTAAACTTGTTAATGGTACGCCCCTCTGCTGCACCGCCTACATAGTTTTGAATGATGCTAAGTACGTCTGCCTTATCGATGAAAAAATTATTGCTTACATCTATAATATCGATCTGGATACCCTTGCACACTTTTACATCTTTAGTGCGCACAGCAGCCACCAGCAACACAATACCGGCCACTGCTATCATGCACCATACGATGGTGAATAATATTTTTTTAGTATTTAAATTTACGATGCTCAATTATTTTTATTGGTATTAGTATGCTCCAAACGAGATTCTATTATTGTCTTTAAAGGCTCAATCAATGTATCTATATCTCCTGCTCCGCTGGTTATAAAAAGTTCTGCTGAGTTTAACCTCATCCATTGCAGCAATTCTTCTTTGCTCTTGATAGATTTTTGTGCGATGGTTATCTTATCTGATATTAGTTGGCTGGTAACACCGGCTATGGGTAACTCCCTGGCTGGGTAGATGGGCAACAGCACCACTTCATCTGCCTGGCTCAACACTTCGGCAAAACCACTTGCGTGATCTTGCGTGCGGCTAAACAAATGCGGTTGAAATACTACTGTGCATTTTTTGCCCGGGTACAACTCTTTAGCACTGCTGATGAGCGCCCTCAATTCTTCCGGATGATGTGCATAATCATCTATGAAAACGGGGCCATCTCCTGCAGAACGTACAATGTATTCAAATCTTCTCTTCACCCCTTTGAATGATGCTACGGCTTTCCTGATCTTATCCTCATCCACATCCAGATGAAGGGCCACAGCAATTGCTGCCAGTACATTTTCTATATTGTGAAGACCACCCATATTTAATTCAACTGCTTTCAGCTCTTTACCAGGCAAAACGATATCGAAAAAATAACTGCCTCTTTCTACCGAGATATTTTTCGCATAGATGTCTGCTGTAATGTCTGAAGCACTGTAAGTGTTTTTATGAGCAGCCTGCATTTCACCGGATCGTACCAGCCCTTTTTTCAAAAACAATTTGCCACCTTCTTTTATTTTGGCGCTAAATGCAATAAACGCATCCTGCATATTTTCCTCTGTACCATAAATGTCAAGGTGATCGGCATCCATAGAAGTGATGATGGCCACGTTGGGGTTTAGTTGCAAAAAGCTCCGGTCATATTCATCGGCCTCGGCCACAAAAATGTTTTGTTCGCTGCTCCAAAAGTTGGTGTTGTAGTTGCTGGCAATGCCACCTAAAAAAGCATTGCAACCCACGCCACTATCCCTTAAAATATGCGCAAGCATAGCGCTGGTAGTAGTTTTACCATGTGTGCCTGCTACACAAATATTAAAATGATTACTCGTAATCAAACCCAATGCTTCGCTGCGCTTCATGAGGCGGTAACCGTTGTTCCTGTAAAAATTGAGTTCTGTATGATCAGCTGGTATGGCAGGGGTGTATAATACCAGCGAAGCATCTTTGTCTGCCAACTCAATATCGTCCGTATAGTGAATGTGCATGCCCTCCGCTTCCAATTGACGGGTAAGTGTGGTGGCTGTTTTATCGTAGCCGCTTACTTTGGTTCCCCTGCTGTTAAAATATCTTGCCAATGCGCTCATACCAATGCCCCCAATACCCAGAAAGTAAACAGGGCCCTCTAACAGCTCTTTTGAAAGAGCGTTGTGTGCTGTAGACGGTATGTTTTTACTTTCGGTCATTGCTATAAATAATGCTTCTTAATTTTCTGATATTTTCAATAGTCTCAAAATCTCTTCAGCAATTTTTACATCTGCATTTGCCACTGCAAGGCCGCCGATATTTGCTGATAATTCCTGTTGCCTGCCGCTATCTTTTACCAGAGCAACTACTGATGGAATCAACATTTGTAGTGCGTTTTCATCTGTGATCATTTCTGCAGCTCCTACATTTACCAAAGCCTTTGCATTTGCTGTTTGATGATCTTCTGCTGCAAAAGGATAAGGCACAAAAATTACCGGCTTCTTTACCACACAGAGTTCGGCAATAGCCATAGCGCCACTCCTGCTTATGACTATATCGGCAGCAGCATAGGCATATTCCATCTGCGTAATAAAGTCATTTACAAATACATGCTCTTGCCCTTTTGTACGCTCTACGGCAGTGGCCTTATAGGGCTTACCGGTTTGCCAAATGAGCTGCAAATCATTCTGTGCAAACAGCTCAAGATCTTTATCGATAGCTTCGTTGATGCTTTTTGCGCCAAGGCTACCACCAATACTCAACACCACTTTTTTGTCATTTCTCAATCTGAAATGTTTCAGCGCTTCTTCTTTGCTGATACTGCTCTGCGCTATGTTTTGCCTTACCGGGTTACCCGTTACAATAATCTTATCTGCCGGAAAAAATTGATCCATATTACCGCTTGCAGTAAAAATGGCACTGGCATTCTTTCCTAAAAAAATATTGCTCTTGCCAGCAAAGGAATTACTCTCATGGATGAAGGTGGGTATACCGTTACCCTGCGCATATTTCAATACGGGGAAACTGGAATAACCACCCACGCCAATCACAGCATCTGGCTTAAAGTCTTTGATAATTTTTGCTACCTGGAAAAAGCTTTTAACCAGCTTGAAGGGAAGCCCAATATTTTTAAGCAAAGAACTCCTGTTGAAACCTGCTATATCCAGGCCTTTGATGCTATAACCCGCCTGTGGCACTTTTTCCATTTCCATTTTTCCGTTTGCACCCACAAACAATATTTGTGTTTGTGGTGCTATGCGGCTAAGTGCATTGGCAATAGCAATAGCCGGAAAAATATGTCCGCCTGTGCCACCACCTGCTATGATGAAAGACAGAGGTCCCCTGTCCCCTAAAGGATAGCCCCTGTCCCCTAAAGGGGAACTTAGATTGTTACTATATACGCTATCTTTTGCCATCATTTATTTTGAAGCGGTTAGCCCCTGTTCCCTAAAGCTGTCTGCTATCTTTTATCATTATTTATTTTAATCCTGCTCGTCTGTATATGAATTACTTTTCAATTTTTATATTTTTGCCTAAGACTATGATTCTAGCGTCTTAGGTTCTCCTTTAGGGGACAGGGGTATCCCTTCTTGTTGCTCTACGTTTCTTGCCACACTTAAAATAATACCGATGGACAAGCAGGTAAATAAAAAGCTACTGCCGCCCATACTTACCAGCGGTAGTGTTACACCGGTGTTGGGAAAAAGATTTACATTAACAGCCATGTTGGCCACTGCCTGTATGACCAACATAAAGCTTAGTGCCAGCGCAAGAAAAGCCCCGAAGGCATAAGGGCACTTGCGGTAAATACGAATACACCTGAATAAAAAAAGCAGGTATATAAAAATGATGGCGGCACCACCCAGCAAACCATACTCTTCTATAATAATGGCATAAATAAAATCGCTGTAACTGTGTGGTAGAAAATTACGGGCCTGGCTATTACCCGGACCTCTACCTACCCAACCGCCATTTGCAATTGCGATTTTTGCCTGGTTAATTTGGTACATTTTTTCGTTGTCATCTTCTTTCTTGCTATACACAAAAGTTTGTATGCGGCTTATCCAGGTGGGTATGCGCCCGGCAGAAAGTATGGCCGGCAACTTTTTGCTCTCGCCTGCTTCTTTATCATAGGTAGACACGGCAATACTAGTAAGCAACAGCACAGGAATGAGTGCTACGCCTATAGTAGCTAAAATATGCTTTGTGCTCACCCTACCTATGAACATGAGTAAAATACTGGTACCGCCAATAAGGATGGCAGTAGAAAGATTGGCGGGTGCTATTAACAAACAAATGATAGCAACCGGTATAATGATGGGCAGAAAGCCTTTTTTAAAATCCTTTATTACGTGTTGTTTTCGGCTGAGCATTCTGCTCATATACATGAACAGAGCAAGCTTTGCCAAATCGGAAGTTTGAAAAGTCATGTTGATCACGGGCAATTTTATCCAGCGGCTACCAGCATTAAGCTGCACGCCAAAAAACAAAGTGTAAAGTAAAAGCGGAATGGACAACAGGAAAATAACTTTGGCAACTTTTGAATAGATGGTATAGTTGATCCTATGCGCCCAATAAATGATGAGCATACCCAGGATGATGAAGGCAAATTGTTTGAAGAGATAACTTTCGGTGCTCTTACTCATGCGGTAAGCCAGCGAACCCGTGCTACTGTACACGAGCAATAAACTGGCGATCGTCAATAAAATTACAATGGCCCATATCACCCGATCGCCCTTTGTTTTTTTCACAAAACTATCTACTCCTCCCAACCGGCCAAGGGTAGAGCTGAGGGTGGCTTCTTCTGTTTGCGAAGAACCAAACATTTGATTTAATATGGTTTTATAATCTGACATAATACCTCACCCTCGTTCCCTCTCTACCTCATCCGCCCTTCGGGCACCTTCTCCAAGGGAGAAGGAAAGCGGATCACTATTGTAGCAGAGGGAGGCCAGGCATTGGTTATTTTTTGAACATTTGTTTTATACCTTTCAACATTCAATCTTTATTGACCATTGACCATTGACCATTGACCATTGACCATTGACCATTGACCATTGACCATTCACAAATCCTTCACCGCTTGCTTGAACTGCTTCCCCCTGTCTTCGTAATTTTTAAACAAATCGAAACTTGCACAGGCGGGGCTGAGCAAAACCACATCACCTTTGTTGCCAAAATGATAGGCTGATTGAACTGCATCTGTTGCATTTTGTGTATTGACGATGAGGGAAACGATGTCGCCGAAGGTTTCGTGAATCTTCCGGTTGTCGAGTCCCATGCACACAATGGCTTTTACTTTTTCTTTAACGAGGTCTTTAAGCAAACTATAATCATTGCCCTTATCTACGCCTCCCAGTATTAATATCACCGGTTGTGTCATACTTTCCAGGGCATACCAGGTACTGTTTACATTGGTGGCCTTGCTATCGTTGATGAAACTGATCCCTTTTACAATGCCCACGGCTTCCATGCGATGCTCCAGGCTTTCGAAAGTTTGCAGCGCCTCTCGTATTTTTTCTTTGCGAATATCTACTGCCGTAGCAGCCATGCTTGCGGCCATACTGTTGTATTGATTGTGTTTTCCCTTTAGAGTAAAATCGTCTATGCTCATTTGCACATCTTCATTCTTCCATTTGAGGTGCATTTTAGCATTTGCCAGGTAAGCGCCTTGTGGTATTTCTTTGCTCATAGTTATAGGTGCTAATATTGATTTTATAGAAAATTTTTGAATGTTATTATTTGTTGTTTCATCATCCATGTTGTAAATAAAAACGTCGTTTACTTGCTGATTTTGTGCGATTCTAAATTTGCTATACACGTACTTATCCAATTCATAATCGTAGCGATCCATGTGATCTTCGGTGATATTGCACAGTACAGCTACATCAGCCCTAAATTTGTCAATATCATCTAACTGAAAAGAACTAATCTCTGCTACATACAATTCCTTCGGATCCAGCGCCACCTGTTTTGCAAACGAGATTCCTATATTTCCTACCAAGGCGCAATCTTTACCTGCATGCAGGCAAATGTGATAAATGAGCGACGTGGTAGTTGTTTTGCCATTGCTACCTGTTACGGCAATAATTACACTTTCGCCCTTGTACCTGTAAGCCAATTCTATTTCACTGATTACCGGAATATTGCTGCTCTTTATTTTTTTTACGAGTGCAACGTTGCCCGGTATACCAGGGCTTTTTACTACTTCATCTGCATTTAAAATGTACTGCTCTGTGTGTTGCCCTTCTTCAAAGGCAATGTTGTATTTGAGCAATTCATTTTTAAATTCTTCTTTGATTACTCCCCCATCAGAAACAAATACATCATACCCCTTTTGCTGCGCCAGTATGGCTGCACCAATACCGCTTTCTGCGGCCCCGAGTATTACTATACGTTTCTGCTTTTCCATGAGTCATTAAAAATTGGTTTTTCAACAGCATAGAAATTACCGGCAATTCTTGTGTTACAAGCGTTTTTTTAAAAAGGTTCTTCAACAGTATTTAGATTGCAGGACATCTTCTTCCTACGGTTCAAACTAAAAAGGTTCTTCATCAGTATTTAGACGGACATTCTTAAAAAAATAAACTCTTCAACCGTACGGCACCAATCTTCAGTTGTTTCATAGTAACCAGATCCAACATTTGAAAACACCCCTCAAATTCATTCTCAGCGGTTTTTCGACAATATATTTTATCGCAACTTTAAGGTTACAATAGCCATAGCCACACACAGTATAGTTACTATCCAAAAACGCACGGCTATCTTACTTTCATGATAACCTAACTTCTGATAATGATGATGTAAAGGGCTCATCAGGAATACCCGCTTACCCTCTCCATATTTTCGTTTGGTATATTTAAAATAGCTCACTTGTATCATCACACTAAGCAGCTCTACAAAAAACACCAGGCAAAAAATGGGTATCAATAATTCCTTGCGTACAATAATTGCCAATGATGCAATAATGCCACCCAGTGCAAGGCTACCTGTATCGCCCATAAAAACCTGGGCAGGGTAAGAATTGTACCAGAGAAAACCAACACATGCCCCCACAAAGGCTGCTATAAAAATGCTTAGCTCCCCCAGGTTGGGTATATACATAATGTTCAGGTATTCGGCCATTTTTATATTGCCACTTACGTAGGCAAATATGCCCAGGCAGATTCCGATAATTGCACAAACACCTGTAGCCAATCCATCCAGTCCGTCTGTTATGTTTGCCCCGTTTGATACTGCCGTTACTATAAATATTACAATGGCTATGTAGAGAATATAGGTGTAGTCCTGCAAACTCTTTGGCAACAAACGGGCATAGTTAAACTCATGGCTTTTTACAAATGGAATGGTCGTGATCACCGATTTTGCATCTACAAATATTCTGGTCTTTCCGTCAGCCGTTACGGTATCGTATTTAATGAACTCGCCAGCAGTATTCACAATTGGCCCTTGCTGCATCACTTCTCTTTTTACTACCACCGCATCATTAAAATATAGCGTAGCTCCTACGATTATGCCAAGCATCACCTGCCCAAATATTTTAAATCTTCCTGCAAGTCCGTCGGCGTCTGTCTTTTTATAATCAATGCCTTTTTCTTTGGCTATACGTCTTGCTTTTATTTTGAGGTAATCGTCTATAAACCCTATGGCGCCCAACCAAACGGTGCAAAGCAACATGAGCCTTACATACACTTTATCAAGGTTAGCCAGCAGTAATGTGGGTATGATGATGGCCATAATTATGATGATACCACCCATGGTAGGCGTACCTTTCTTTTGCTGTTCCCCCGCCAGGCCAAGATCACGAACGGTTTCGCCCAATTGCTTTTTGTGCAGCAGGTTGATTAGTTTTTTACCGTACACTGTTGTGATCACCAATGACAATATCAAAGCCAGCATCACCCTGAAACTAATGAACTGGAAAAGTCCACTACCGGGAAACCGGAAGTTTTCTTTTGTGAGCCAGTCAAATAAGTGATACAACATAAAATTCGATTTGATAATGAGCCAATTTGATAATTTGATAATGTTTTTAAACCGAGACTTTTATAAAGAAATTAAATCTCCTTTCCTCATTGTCGCATTTTGAAATTATCAAATTGGCATATTGTGTTTATTTTTCCAGCAACTCAAACATTTCCTGCAATACTTTTTTGTCATCAAAATCATTACGTACGCCTTTAATCTCCTGGTATTTTTCGTGACCCTTTCCTGCAATCAGTATGATGTCTTCCTGGTTGCTCAAACTCACAGCCGTTTTAATGGCTTCTCTTCTATCGGCGATACTGATGTATTTTTTCCTCGCCACCACACCTACTCCGGCTTCCATCTCCTTAATAATTTGTTGAGGATCTTCATTGCGTGGATTGTCTGCGGTAAAAATTACTTTGTCGCTGTACTCGCAGGCTACTTCGGCCATGATGGGCCTTTTGGTTTTGTCCCTGTTGCCACCACAGCCCACCACGGTAATTATTTTTTCAAAACCCTGGCGTAGATTTTTAATGGTTGCCAATACGTTGATCAAAGCGTCCGGTGTATGGGCATAATCTACAATGCCTACCACTCTGTCATTTGGGCTCACCGTGTAATCGAATCTTCCTTCGGCGCCATCGGTGCTGCTCAGTTGGAGCAATACTTCTTGTTTATCCTGCCCCATACAAATGGCTGCACCGTATACTGCCAATAAATTATAAGCATTGAATTCGCCTATCAATTTAAAATGTACTTCTATATCGTTTACCGTCATATGCAAGCCCGTGAGCCTGTTGTCTAAAATTTTTCCTTTAAAATCTGCCAGCGTTTTAAGGCTGTAGAAATATTTTTTAGCGGCTGTGTTTTGAAGCATTACACCGCCTCTCTTATCATCTGCATTGCTGATGGCAAAACAGTTGGATGGCAATACATCGAACCAGGATTTTTTTACTCTTATGTATTCCTCAAAAGTTTTATGATAATCAAGGTGATCGTGGGTGATGTTGCTGAACAATGCTCCGGCAAATTGCAGCCCGGCAATACGCTGTTGTTCTATAGCATGACTGCTGCATTCCATAAACACATAGGCACAACCGGCTTCCTTCATTTGCTGCAGCAGGTTGTTAAGCGTTATTGCATCTGGCGTAGTATGCGTAGCCGGGATGATAGTATCTGCCACCTGATTTTGTACGGTGCTAATGAGGCCGCACTTATAACCAAGAGAAGTAAACAGTTTATGTAAAAGGGTAACGATGGTTGTTTTTCCATTGGTACCGGTTACGCCTACCAATTTAAAATGGGTACTTGGTTCTCCAAAAAATTTATGAGCCATCCATCCTGCTGCAAGTGCCGTATTTTCTACCTGCACATATGTAACGGCGTCTTGAAGGCTAGCCGGCATTTGCTCGCACACAACGGCTATTGCACCTTTTTCTACAGCAGCATCTATATGTGCGTGCCCATCTGTAGCGCTGCCTTTAATGGCTATGAAACAACTTCCGGGAGTTACTAAACGGGAGTCGGTATGCAGGGCGCTTATACCAATGTTGGTACTTCCCTTTACAGACCGGATAGCAAGCTTATATAGTAATTCGTGTAACATGTTTTTAGCTCAATTGAGCAGCAATAAAATTTTTTGTCCTTTTATAAATGTGTTACCAGCCGCAAGGCTTTGGTTTTGTACTCTTCCTCTGCCCTGTACTTCTACGATCATTCCTTTATTTTCTAAGAGATACACTGCATCTTTTAAACCCATGCCATAGGCATCTGGCACTACCCTACTTTTTGTAGCCGTATTAGCTGCTATGGTTAAGCCGGCGGTGCTATTTTTCAGTTGCATATTTCTCCAATATCCGCCTTGTAAAGAATCCCGGTAGCCAATATGGAGGTAACTAAATATGGACTGGTAATCATTTTTTAAACCATAGGAATTGTACTGCACGGTATCCGCTAAGAAGTTGTTCACCTTATTTTCATTGGCAATAAAGCGACTAAAAATCCGATCACTTATTTCTTTAAAAACGGTACCGGATACATCTGCCCCATAAATTTTCTTTGACTCTTTGCTATTTTGAATGACCACCGCCATGGTATACTTCGGTTTTTCTGAAGGGAAAAAACCAATGAAGGAAGCCTGATAAATTTTATTTCCTTTATTGTAACCCCTGTTGTCCAGCGCCGTAACGGCCGTACCAGTTTTGCCTGAAATGGAATAAGCTGAATCGAACAAAACCCGGTGACCTGTGCCATGAGCACTGTCCACTACAGCTTTTAAACACTCCTTTGCCTGCGCCAAGGTTTCATCGCTGCAAATTTTCTCAACCAAAATCTCAGGTTCCATTTTTCTTACATTCACTCCATAAGCGTTGATAGAATTTACGAGATAGGGTTTCATCATTCTGCCATCGTTGGCCACGGCATTGTACAACATGAGCATGTGCAGGGGCGTCACTAATTCTTCGTAGCCATGCGCCATGTAAGGAAGGGTAGTTTTAGACCAGCTTCTATTTGCAGGCGTTTTAATGGTAGGCCTGCCGGAAGAGGCAACGATATCTATTCCTGTCATTTGGTTGAGCCTAAAATTTTGCAGGTGCTTTACAAAGTTCCCCGGTTCGCTGTGATAGTATTGATCTGCGAGCTTTGCAAAAGCCACATTACTACTGGTAAGAAAAGCCTCCTTTACAGTAATATTTCCTGCGCCGAGGTGAGAATCTTTTATCCTTAAGCCGTAGAATAATTTTTGCCCGCCTTCGCAGTCTACCACAGAATTAGCCGTAACGTGTTTGTCTTCCAACAAGCTTAACAAAGTGGCTAGTTTGAAGACCGAACCTGGCTCCGTTGCTTTTCCTATTCCATAATTCAAATCTTCTGCATAGCTACCGTCGGGTTGTTTACCCAGGTTTGCAATAGCTTTCATTTTTCCTGTAGCCGTTTCCATGATCAACACGGTACCATGTACCGAATTATTGCCGATCATCATCCGCATGAGTGCGTTCTCCGCCACATCCTGCATATAGGTATCAAGTGTTGTGATGATGTCCTTGCCATTTACCGGGTCTAACTCTGACCCCATTACGGGCATGTACGAACCACCCACATACCGCATCAATCTTTGCCCTGACACTCCCCGCAACAGACTGTCATAAGTAAGCTCGAGCCCTACATTCTTCTTTGCCTCTAACCGGGACAGGCCGATGGTTCTGTTGGCCAGCAACACATAAGGGTTAATACGTTTGTCTCTGGTATCAATGATAAAACCACTTTTGTTTCTGCCTTGCCGTACCAACGGAAAGTTGCGCAGCATGCGGTATTCGTCAAACGAAATTTTCTTCTTGAGGGCAAAATAGCGGTCCTTATTTTTATAAGCCAGCTGCAGCAATTTCTTGTATTCGGCCGCCGTTCTGTCTTTGAATACTGTGGCCATAGATAGGCTAAGGGAATCAACATTTTCTTTGAAACGCTTACCCTGTTTTTCCCTCAAACCCTCGGCAGCAAAATCTACATACACATCAAAAACAGGGATGGAAGTACTTAAAAGATTACCGTCTTCACTGTAAATACTTCCACGCTCTGCATCTATTGGCAGGTACTTTAATTGAAGGCTCTCCCCCATATCCCTCCAATAATCTCCCTGCACCTGCTGCAGGTAAAATGCACGACCCAGTACCATGGCACAGAGTACTACTATGCCCAAAAAGCACAGATAGACTCTCCATAATATGTCGTTTTTAATTTCCATACAACCCCAACCCCTAAAGGGGCTTTTTGGTTTTTAATTTTTGTGTGTTCTTATTGTTTAGACTAATTATATTTAGTTTAGATCCTCTCTGATTGAAGTCCCAGTCTCCCCTTTAGGGGGCGGGGGTGCCATTCAACACAACCGGTGGCTGTTTTGGCTCCTTCAGCCCTAAGGGCTCCACCGCTTTTACCAGTTCACTTGCTTTGCTTCTGTATATCACATCGGCCTTTACAGATTTATATTCGTACTCCAGTTCCTTTATATTTTTTTCACTTACTGCAATCTTCCGCACCAACTTATCTGCCATATGCCCGTTATAGATATACAATACAGCAAGAGCCGCCAGGAAGAGGAAAAAAGGAATGTTCCTTACGATCCATTTATAGTTGAATACTTTCTTCCATTCTTTTTTTAGGAAAGCATTTGACTCTATACTTTTAGTTACTTCACTCATCACTTATTTTTTTTGTGCTACCCGTAATTTGGCGCTTCTCGATCTCGGGTTTAGTTTTAGTTCTTCGGCACCAGCCCCAATGGGCTTTTTACTAATGATTGTTAACGGGCTTTCCTGCCGGGTACCATATACATCATCTGCTTCTGGTTCCTGCACGGCGCCATGTTTAAAAAAGTTTTTCACCATTCTGTCTTCCAGTGAATGAAAACTAATAACTACGAGGCGTGCTGCGGGTTTCAATGCCGGCACTGCCTGCTGTAGCAATTCTTCCAATGCACCCATCTCATCATTTACCGCTATCCGCAAAGCCTGAAAAACCTGGGCAAAATATTTATTTGGATTGCCTTTTACGATTGCCTGGAGTGACTGTTTAAAAGCATTGATGGTTTTGTAAGGGCTGACGGCTCTTTGCTCTACAATTGTTTTGGCAAGGGTTTTGGAATTGGTAACCTCTCCAAATTTTTCGAAGATTTTGTGGAGTTGCAACTCCGTAGAATTGTTCAGGATATCAGCGGCTGTTAATGGCTGCCTGTTATCCATGCGCATATCTAAAGCGGCATCAAACCTGGTAGAAAAACCTCTTTCAGCCTCATCAAATTGGTGACTTGAAACGCCCAGGTCTGCCAAGATGCCATCTACCTGTGTTTGTTTATGCAGGCGGAGAAATTTCTGTAGGTGTCGAAAATTTTGGGCTACAAATATGATCCGCTTATCGTTGGGTACATTTTTTTTTGCTGCTTCATCCTGATCAAAAACAAGGAGCTTTCCATCTTGATTCAGCTTCTTCAAAATTTCCCTGCTATGCCCACCACCTCCAAATGTGCAGTCTACATAAACGCCTGCAGGTTTTATATTAAGGGCCTCAATGGCTTCCTGTAATAAAACCGGTACATGGTAAGTGCCGGACAGATCGGCTGAATCCTGATCTTCCCTGATGTTTTTGATATTTCCCATACTAATCAACTTTAGGTCAGATCAACTTATCGCCAGGTTTATTCATTACTTCGTTAGCCAGGTTGCTAAAGGCCTCGGGTGTAAATGATTCAAAGAACTCTTTATACTTGGTTTGGTCCCAAATCTCAATTTTATTTACTGCTGATACCAGCACAATGTCCTTTTCCAGCGAAGCATGCCCCATCAAATTTTTGGGCAGCAACAGGCGACCTGCAGTATCCAGATCCACCTCGGTGGCGCCGTTCAAAAAATACCTGCGGAATTCTCTTACTTTGGGATCGAAATCGTTTAGTTGACTAATCTGGGTAAAGATGGGCTCCCAGGTGGGAAGGGGATATAGGGTAAGGCATTTCTCAAATCCCCGATTTATTACAAATTGGGCAGCAGCATCCTGCGGCAGTTGCTTTTTAAAGCCGGCCGGCAAAAGGAATCTTCCTTTCGTATCGATGGTTGCTTCGTACTCGCCCAAAAAGCCTATCATGAAGGGAATGTAAGTTGGTTATTAAGTATTATCTACACAAAATAACACTTTTTCCCACTTTGCGACACTTTTTTAGAAAAAGTTATTTATCCACAGGAAGTTATGTACGCTGGTACTAGGTTTAGCAAATTTTACTGCGCTGTGGATGTGAATTGAATGTGGATTGCTGTGGAAACCTGTGGGTAACCGAAAATGAAGGGATTATGGCAAGAGCAAAATGCTTGAAAGTGGATGTCATAAAATAAGTTGGATAAAACAAAAGCTATTTTGCGAGTGGGAGGCTAATGGTGAAGCAGCTCCCCTTTCCCAGGGTACTCTCTGCCTTGATAGTACCCTGGTGAGCCATCACCATTGTTTTTACGTAGCTCAGCCCAAGGCCAAACCCTTTTACGTTGTGGATATTGCCGGTATGGGCCCGGTAAAACTTTTCAAAAATACGGCTCAGGGTTTCCTTGTTCATACCTATGCCATTGTCTTCAATCTTAATTTTAAAGTACTGGCCACTGTTCAACGTGGTCAGCTTAATGTGCGGATTGTCTTTGGAATATTTGACGGCATTGTCCAACAGATTGTTTACAAAATTTATAAAATGGACTTCGTCAGCAAGAATAACATCATTGCCGGCATCAAGCTTTACTTCTAAAACGCCATTTTTTTCCTGTATCGGCAAAGTCATATTGTTTACGGCAATCCCTATGAGGGTGTGGGCTGCATGTCGGTTCAGGTTGAGTTGTACTTCCCGCTTGTCCAGCAAAGCTGCCTGCAGTATGGCTTCTACCTGCTTGTTCATGCGTTTGTTTTCCTCTTTGATAACGCCCGTAAAATATTGGGTTTTCTCTTTATCGCCCATCACCTTTTCATTTTTCAAAGCATCTACCGCCAGCGAAATGGTGGCCAATGGCGTTTTAAATTCATGGGTCATGTTATTGATAAAGTCAGACTTGATCTCACTAAGCTTTTTCTGTTTTAGTAAACTGCGAATGGTGATGTAAAAGGCAGTAGTGATGATGAGGGTAAAAAGTATGGACCCCATTATAAACCAAAAAATTTCTCTTAAAACGATGGAGCGTTCATTGGGCACAATTACCACGAGTACTTCTTCCATAGTGAGGTTCTCCATGCTGGAGCCACTAGGAGCAACCAGGGGATAAACGTGCTGAAAATTATTTACGGTATCAATTGCATACTTGTAAAAACCATCGGTTTGAATTTCCTCTCCCAGGATATTGTTTTGCGCTATCGCAAACTCAAAAGGTACATCCCTTGTTAGGTATTTGTTGAGGGAGTGCTTGAGAATTTCGCTGATCTCGTCTTTGCTGAAGCGTTGAATTACAGAATTCTTCATGAATTCCATCGGACTTTTTTCTGATGGAAAGAGCAGCTCGTTACGTTTTTTTGGGTAAGGCAATATGTTGCGCTCTACCATTAGTTTTTCGGCAGCTTCTGCGGTGGCCCTGCTAATATTCTCCGACAGTTGCTGTTCCTTAATATCCTTGGCGCTTTGTATCCATTTTATTTGAAAAAAAATGAGTCCCAATAAACTAAGCAAGGTAAGTACCGTAATGATAGGGAAAATTTTTTTCATGAATGGCGTGCTAAACTTAAATATGGGTGATAACACAAATCTAAACCATTAACCTTCTTAAACAGTTTATATAAAAGAACTATTTTTATAATTAACGGGGCTTTACCAGCGCCATTGGTGTTATTTTTATATTTTATTTTTTGCAATAAAATCTTACTTTAGAAATATGATTTCACCTGCGTCAGGTATATTGTTAATAGCAGAACCATTTTTAAAAGATCCGTCTTTTATGCGGTCGGTGGTGTTGCTCTGCAGGCACGAAACAGAAGAGGGCAGTTTTGGTTTTGTACTTAACAACCTGTTTCCGCAAACACTAGACGAATTACTGCCTGTGCTGGCTGGGTTTGATTGGCCGGTTTATAAAGGTGGACCTGTGCAACCAGACACTTTGCATTATGTGCACCAATACCCCCAACTACTTCCAGAATCTGTAAAACTAACAGATGAATGTTACTGGGGCGGCGATTATAGTATCCTCAAAGACCTCATACTTGAGGGAAGCATCGCTCCTGAAAAGATAAAGTTTTTTTTAGGATACAGTGGGTGGAGCGATGGACAGTTATTGGGTGAAATAGAAGAGAATAGCTGGCTAACCGTAGAGGCAACGAAGAAAATTATTTTCGACACTCCACAGGATGCTATCTGGAAGGCAAGCCTAATACAAATGGGCGGAAAATATGAAAGAATGATTCATTTTCCCACAGATCCGCAATTGAATTAAGGGGGGAGGTTTAGAGGTTTAGAGGTTTAGAGGTTTAGAGGTTCACTTCACAACTATCATGTCCCATCTATCATCTGAACTCTGTCATCTAAAATCATCTCCTATCTATCCTCTGAACTCTGGAATTTAAAATCATCTGCCTTTTGCCACTAACAACTATCAACTGTTAAGTGCCAACTTTTGCCTTTTCCCTTTTCACTCCGAACAACTATATTCACCAAAAATTATCATTGCTTTACAGGCTACTTAAAATACCTGCTGCCATCAGCTTTTGGATGTACTGCAGGCAACTGCGTGTAAACAACCGTGCAATATTTGCTGCAAAGGGTCCATTGCTGATTGCTTGCAATCACCCGAATTCTTTTTTAGATGCCATCATTATTTCATCCCTTTTTAAGAGGCCGGTGTATTCTCTTGCCAGGGGCGATGCGTTCAAAAATAAATGGGCCAGTGCGTTGCTACGGTCTTTAAAAATGTTGCCTGTATATCGCAGCAGTGAGGGCGTACAAAATATGGAACACAACTACAGGACCTTTGCAGCCTGCAAAGAAATTTTTAAAAAAGATGGTATTGTTTTGATATTTAGCGAAGGCAGGTGCGTCAATGAATGGCATCTGCGCCCGCTTATGAAAGGCACAGCCCGCCTTGCTACCAGTAGTTGGGATGACGGTATAGACCTGGTCATTCTCCCAACCGGCATCAACTACCAAAGCTTTAGTGTTTTTGGTAAAAATGTAGATTTGAATTTTGGAGAATTCATTTACAAAAAAGATCTACCCCCGAACGGTGGTTTCGGAAAATCTATTAACGCTTTTAATGAGCTGCTTCATTCCGCACTCGAACCCCTTGTATATGAAATTGATAAAACTGATATCACAACCTTAAAACAGAAAATGAGTGCTCCTGTTTCTATAATAAAAAGAATCATGCTTGGGCTACCGGCCGCAGTTGGCTACATGCTCCACGCTCCCTTGTATTTAGTTGCTAAAAAAATTGCCGCTAAAAAAGCGTACCATAGTGACCATTTCGACTCCATCCTGGTTGGTATCTTGTTTTTAAGCTATCCATTATATCTCTTGCTCACCTGCTTTTTAATTAAAATTTTTGCCGGTGTAAATTATTGGGCGTTGGCAGCATTCATGCCCTTTTCTGCCTGGAGTTATCTAATGTTGAAGAAACAATTTTAATAACAAATTGTATGAAAAAACCCTTGCAAAAAAGCAAGGGCTCGTTGTAAATATATTTTTGTTTCGGTGAAATTTTTATTGTTCTGTAGCACCCTCTACCAAAACCGTAGTCTTATTATTTAGGACTTCTACAAAGCCTCCCTGTATGGTATAGGACGTAGTATTAGTTTTGTCTTTCAATATTTTTAGCTTGCCTGCTTTTAGAGCACTTACCATGGGTGCATGCTTATCTAATACTTCGAATAAGCCACTGATGCCTGGCAACTGAACGCCGTACACATCTCCGCTAAAAATTTTACGATCGGGTGTTAATATTTCTAAAGTCATGTTTACAATTTGATAATTTGGTAATTTGATAATTTGACTATGTCTTCAATCAGCACATCTTCAAATCAGCACATCATCAAATTAATTACGCCTGCGCCGCTGCCATCAACTTTTTACCTTTTTCAACCGCATCTTCTAAACTACCCACCAGGTTGAAAGCAGCTTCGGGATATTCGTCTACTTCCCCATCCATGATAGCATTGAAACCTCTGATAGTATCCTCAATGGGGACCAATACACCCTTTAAACCAGTGAACTGCTCTGCCACAAAAAACGGCTGAGAAAGGAAACGTTGTACTTTTCTAGCTCTTGAAACCACCAATTTATCTTCGTCGCTCAACTCATCCAAACCAAGGATGGCGATGATATCTTGTAATTCTTTGTAACGCTGTAATATCAATTTAACTCTATCAGCAGTATCATAATGCTCCTGACCTACAATAGCAACTGTCAAAATTCTCGAAGTAGAATCCAAAGGATCTACCGCAGGATAGATACCCAAATCCGCAATTTTACGACTCAACACTGTGGTTGCATCCAAATGCGCAAACGTAGTAGCTGGTGCCGGATCCGTCAAATCATCCGCAGGTACATAAACCGCTTGTACCGATGTGATGGAACCATTTTTTGTAGAAGTGATACGCTCTTGCATCAAACCCATTTCTGTAGCTAGTGTAGGCTGGTACCCCACCGCCGATGGCATACGACCCAATAGTGCCGAAACCTCAGAACCTGCTTGAGTAAAACGGAAGATATTATCCACAAAGAAAAGGATATCCTTACCCTGACCTTCGCCATCACCATCACGGAAATATTCTGCAATAGTCAAACCACTTAGTGCCACACGAGCTCTTGCTCCCGGCGGTTCATTCATTTGACCAAAAACGAAAGTTGCTTTTGACTCTTTCAAACCTTCCATATCTACAGAAGCCAGATCCCATCCGCCTTCTTCCATACTATGCTTAAATTTTTCTCCATAGTTCATGATGCCTGCTTCAATCATCTCACGCATCAGATCATTTCCTTCACGTGTTCTTTCTCCCACGCCTGCAAACACAGATACACCGTTGTATGCTTTTGCAATATTGTTGATCAACTCCTGGATCAAAACTGTTTTACCTACACCAGCACCCCCAAATAAACCAATTTTACCACCCTTTGCATAAGGCTCAATCAAATCGATTACTTTAATACCCGTAAAAAGGATTTCATTCGCAGTACTGAGGTCTTCAAATAATGGTGGCTTGGCATGAATAGGGCGACCGTTTTCTTTGCTTACCTGGGGCAAACCATCAATGGCATCGCCAGTTACATTAAACAAACGGCCTTTGATACCATCACCCACCGGCATTGCAATTGGCTTACCAGTATCTATCACTTTAGTACCACGCACCAAACCTTCGGTACCATCCATTGCTATCGTTCTCACACTATCTTCGCCCAAATGTTGCTGCACTTCGAGCACCAATTTATCACCGTTTTCACGGATCAACTCCAATGCATTTAAAATTTCGGGAAGTTTTGATTCGGCATCAAACTGCACGTCTACAACTGCGCCGATGATGGATTTTACTTTACCGGTATTGGCCATAAAATGTATTTAAAATATAAATGGTTTGTATTTCAGGGCGCAAAGGTAAGGCTTGAGGGTTGTATTTAAAAATTGGGAAAGAAGTTTTTTTATGCTCCGTCGCCATCATAACAACAGGCTCACCGACTTATTCCAATGCCCAATTTGCTGAGACATGATTCTTGAAACAGCGATCTTTTTAGATGGCGGAATAAATAGCCCTATTTTTGCCAGCACACATCAAATTCTTATTATGAAATATATCTTATTGGTTTTGTGCATTGGCTGTATAGCATTGGCCTGCTCCCCCTCCGCAAGGTTTAAGAAAGACGAAGTAGCTTTTAAGGCCAGCAAGGTTGTGATGAGTTTCACCTCCATTGCAGATATGAACGACGCACATTTCGATATTAAAGAAAATAACTATTTTGAATTTTACCGCCAGCTTTTCGATAGTGTGAAAAACACAAATTACCCGGGCAGTTACACCCGCATGGGCGATACGCTTTACCTTAAGTATTACGATCGCAAAGGAAAAAGAGTGCTGGGCAGCAAAGCTGTAGTGCACGAAGGGAAAAAAGAAATTGTATTTTTTAAGTAGTTGGTTGGTTCCTGTTGCGAGAATTTGCCAGCCTACTTCAGGCTTGACAAGAAAGTTTGCTGTTGCTCATTTTCATGTTCCACAGACTCATCCGAATCTTTAACTGCGGCTTGCAGCTTTGGTTTTTTATTGGCAACCCACACACCTGCCAAAATTATAAAGACAGATAGCCCCTGTTTCCATCCCACCTGCTCGCCAAAAACAATTCCCCAAAATATTGCCACGGCCGGTATGCCATAGGTTACCATAGAGGCAAAAACGGCACCTGCACGTTTTAATAAAACATAAAACAAAATAGTGGCCAGGGCTGTACCAAAAATTCCGAGGGTGGCAGCATAGCCCGTAGAGATTAGTGTTTCCGTTTGCAAAAGGTCCTTATCGAAATAACCGGTTAAAAAAAGAACGAATGCAGCCGGAATGGCATTTAGGCTAAGGCTCACTGAAGCTATTTTTAAGGAACTAATGGAAGCCAGATGGCGGTGCACCATGTTCACATTGTAACCATACAATGATGTGGCCAATACAACGTATAAAATGCTAACCACATTGCTATTTTCCTTAAAACCGGGCTGGCTAAAAAACAGTAAAATACTACCAGTAAAAGCCAGCAATATTCCCCAAATCTTATTACGAGGCGTGGTAGTTTGAAAAAAAACTGCTCCGGCAATGATCACAAAAATGGGCGTAAGTGCATTAAGCGTTCCCGCCAGTGAACTGTCAATTGCTTGTTCTGCCAGGCAAAACAGGTAAGCCGGTATTAAACTACCCAAAATACCCGACATTAAAAGAATACCCCATTTATGCCTGGGAATACTGCGGATATGGAACAACGCAATAGGAGACAATACCAATCCCGCTGCAACGATACGGATGGAAGCCACCTGGTAGGCAGACAAATGGAGTAAGCCGCCTTTGATCAAAATAAAACTACTACCCCAAATGAACGATAATGCGATAAATAAAAACCAGTTTGTGAGTTTGTTGTTCATATCCTGTGATGAGGCGCAAAGTTGAATGAATAAATCAGTATTACAATAATTTTTGCTATTTTGATAAGATATTAGAAAATGCATCTTTAATTTTAAAAACTAGCAGCATGGCAATCATTAAAGAATTCAAAGAATTTATTGCGAAAGGAAATGTTATTGATTTGGCAGTAGCCGTAATCATAGGAGGGGCGTTTGGTAAAATCGTAACCTCGTTCATCGAAGACATTGTTACACCGCTGCTTTTAACACCTGCATTGAAATCGGCAGGGGTTGACAAAATTGAAAACTGGGCTCCCGGGGGTATATACTGGGGCAAATTTTTAAATGCGGTTCTTACCTTCCTTGTTATTGCGTTTGTGATATTTTTGATGGTGAAGGGAATCAATTCCCTAAAGAAAAAAGAAGAGGCTGCTCCATCAGGCCCCTCCAGCACAGATCAGTTGTTGATGGAAATTCGGGATGCACTCCGAAAATAATTTTAAATCTCATCTTTTAAAACGGCTGCCGGTTCTCCGACAGCCGTATATTTTTATACGAAACACAACAGGATGAAAAAATTAGTTGCCTTTTTAATGGCACTCGCTTTCACAGCTTTTTGCTTTGCGCAGGATGGCACTGTAAAGGACCTGAAAAAGGACGCTGAAAAATCCTTCAAAAAAGATGATAAGCACATCAGTAACCATGCCTGGAAAAAAGGGGGATTGTTTAATTTGAACATCAACCAGGGTTCTTTGAGCAACTGGAGTGCTGGCGGGGAAAAGTTTTCTTTCTCCTTAAATGGTTTTCTCAATGTTTTTGCATTTTACAAAAAAGATAAAAATTCCTGGGATAACAGCCTTGACCTTGCGTATGGCATCGTGAACACCACCAGCCTTGGGAAGCGTAAATCAAGTGACCGGATAGACTTCAGTTCTAAATACGGGTATGCATTATCTAAACACCTTAATGTGGCAGCGCTTTTAAATACCCGTACCCAGTTTGCCAGGGGTTTTGCCTATGCTAAAACTGCCACTGGTGCCGATACTGCTTTGCTTACTTCGAAAACACTAATGCCTGCCTACGTGTTACTTTCGTTAGGCCTGGATTATAAACCTGCAGATAAATTTTCTTTGTTCTTTTCCCCCGCTACCGCCAGGTGGGTAATTGTAGGTGATGATCTTTTGGCCCCGTTATATGGTGTGCCAATTGGTAAAAATGCCCGCCAGGAATTTGGAGCCTTCGCCAGCGCTAACTTCCTGCAAAAAATTGGTGCTAATATGACATTTAAATCTAAGATGGATCTTTTTTCTAATTACAAAAGCAATCCGCAGAATGTAGACATCTTTTGGACAAACGTATTGGCTGCTAGAATTACCCGTTACATAAACTTCACCTTAAATTTTGATATGATATACGATGATGATACTCAGAATGTAAACCCGGTCAAAGGGCCTGCACCACAACTATTGCAATTGATGGGTATTGGGTTTGCCTATAATTTTAATGCTAAAAAACCATAATTTTACCGCCCCTGCCTTGCATTTGCTTGCGGGAGTTTTAAAGCACTATAAAAATTCTATATTGAACTCCACCACCTACCAGATAAAGCTGGACCAGTTTGAAGGACCTTTTGACCTCCTGCTCTTTTTTATAGAAAGAGACGAGCTGGATATTTACAATATCCCGATAACTAAAATTACCAACGAATTTCTGGATCATATTCACCAGTCAGAGAAACTCAATATTGAACTGAGCAGTGAGTTCATTCTTTTCATCAGCACGCTTATGCGAATCAAAGCCAAAATGCTGCTGCCACGAAAGGAGCTTGATGCCTCCGGCAACGAAATTGATCCAAGGCAGGAACTTGTAGACAAGATTCTTGAATACAAAAAGTTCAAAGAAGCTTCTGTTGTGATGGCCGAATTGGAGGCGGAACGTATGCTCATGCTTAAAAGAGGAAACCTGCAAAGAGAACTATCGCAAATAGGGGAAGAAGCAGGCGAAGGCACAGAAATACAAACGCTTACGCTGTTTAAGCTGATGAAGGCTTTTGAAAAGGTGATACTCCGCATCCAGGAAAAAAACAATAAGCCAGTACACACCGTAGTACAATACGATTACACCATGGAGGGTATTAGGCACTACATGCTTACGATCAGCAGAGAAGAAAAAACGCTTTCATTTGAAAAAATATTTGAGCCTTGCGAAAACCGCATTCATGCCATCTTCATCTTTCTAAACATGTTAGAATTGGTGCAGCAAAAATTTATGAGCATCATTACCGGGGAGGGTAGAAATAACTTTATTATTGAATACAACGAACACCGGGAAGAAGACCAGTCTACGGCGCTCACAGAAGAAGACTGGACGAACGTAAACTAATTCAAACGCTAAAAATTTGTAGAAAGCAATTCCCCACAGGAGTTGCTTTTTTTATTCAATGCCACAAGAATGGAAAGTGCTGAGTAACAGTTTCTACAAATTATAAAATAGCAGTGCTAAAAATTGTTGGCATAATATTTCAAATAAATGTATGAAAACAGTAAACTCAGTTTATGAAAACAGTGAACCGTGACCTCCATAAAAATCAGCTAACACGCAATGTAATATCTGTGGCCGATGCAGTAGCCATGAATGCTGTTCCCGAATACTGGCCTAGCTTCAAACATGCCGGGCTTCAAGTTTTGGCGCTGGTATCTGTAGCCAGGCTTTTTTTAGCTCATCTTGACGTAAACTAATTTGCAAACCACCAAACCATTTACCCAATGAATAACATCAACCAAGCCGTAAAAGAACTACAAAATTTGATGATCGCAAACTATGAAAGGATGGTGGCTTTTGAACAGGCCGCTTTCAATTCAGGATCTAACCAACTGAATCTATACTTTGCAGATAAGGCATCCGACAGCGAAAAAAATATAGCGGAACTCCGAGCAGTATTATCAAGCATAAGCAACTCCGATTTTGATGTAGAGAGCGAAGCCTCGAAAAATCTGCTTGGTATAACCCAGCTTTTTACCGGCCAAAAGAATATGAATGTTCTACTCAAGCACATTCAGTACCTGGAAAAATTAGTGATGAGCTGGTATAAAAAAGGCATGAACAATTTGAAAGGGCTTTCTCACAACATAACCTTGTTGTTAGGAAAACAGTATACAGAACTACAGGCTTCTCAGCTATATGTACAAAATTGCTAAGTACTCTACCCACAATGATATTCAAAGCAGCACCTACTAGGGCGCTGCTTTTTTTGTAGCTTAGTTTGAACGGCAACACCCGCAAAACGGCAGTAAATGAAATGGCATTATATTTGATGTTTAAACATTAATTAAATTTTTTGTTATGAAAATGACCTTACACAAAGCCAATGATAGAGGCAGCGCAGACTATGGATGGCTCAAACCCAATTATTATTTCAGCTTTAGCAACTACCACAACCCCGAAAAAGTAAGGTTTGGTTTGTTGAGGGTATTGAACGATGATTTTATTGCTGGCGGCGGGGCCTTTGGCACACACCCGCACGATAACATGGAAATAGTTACGATACCATTTACCGGTGCGCTCAAGCATAAAGACAGTACAGGTGGCGCAGGAATAATCAAAGCCGGCGATGTGCAGATCATGAGTGCGGGTACTGGCGTGGAGCATTCAGAAGCCAACGAATCGGCAACGGAACCTGTTACACTTTTCCAGGTATGGTTGTACCCTAAAGAAAGGAACATTAAACCGAGGTATGACCAGCGGACTTTTGACATTGCAGATAGAGAAAATAAATGGCAGTATGTGGTCTCCCCTGTTGAAACTGATGGCGGGCTTTGGATAAACCAGGATGCAAGATTTGCTATGACGAATCTGCAGGCGGGCAAAACCATTGAATATACAAACGCCTTTGATGGCAATGGCGTATTCCTTGTTGTTATTAACGGATCGGTGGAGATAGATGGTAAAAAGTTGGGCAAAAGAGATGCTGCAGGAATTGAATCTTCAGATAATTTTACAATAACGGCCAGCGAGGATGCGGAGTTACTCGCTATAGAGGTTCCCATGAACTAATAGACTTAAAGCCATCGAAAAGCCCTGCACCAGATGCGGGGCTTTGTTTTGTTAAGGTGTTTGCCAATATGGGTAATGAATATTACCTTCACCTACTATTCTTTTGAAAGCTTTACCTCAGCCACATTTATAGCATACAAAATCTTCTAAATGAAACTTGTGCAGGTAATACCCATGTCCTTTCTAATTTTATTTTCGTTAAGCTCATTGTCGGTATTTTCCCAAAAACGCATAGCAGTAATAGGCTCATCATCTGCGTATGGCTATTTTCCTTCTGCATCTGGTATACCAAGAGACAGTGCCTGGGCATTTAAAGTAAAGAAGCATTTTAAAGACCTCAACATCATTGACACACTTTTTAACCTGGGGCAAAGCAGTACTGATTGTTTCGAAGGTATGCCTAGTAGTTACAGACCGCCGGCCGGATCAAACTACAGATTACCTAATCCTAATATTAATATCACCAAAGCAGTTAATTTACTTCCAAAGCCCGATGTGATCATTGTAAATTATCCAACTAATAACTACGACTGGATACCCAATGCTCAAATAATTGAATGCCTTCAAACCATAAAGGATAGCGCCAATGCAAAAAATATAAAGTGTTTTATAACTACAACTCAGCCTAGGGAGGGGTTTAGCCCCACTGAGAGACTCAAATTACTAGCACTACGTGATCTGATACTGGATAAATTTGGTGAGTGGGCGATAGATTTTTATACAGACATTGTACAAGAACCAGAACTAAGTATCAAAACAATTTATTCTATAGGCGACGGTGTTCATTTAAACCCTGCAGGCCACACTGTATGCAAAGGAAAAGTGTTGGAGAAAAATTTATTCTTCGTATTAGTGCCTGTAAGATTCGGCGAACTTAAAGCAACGGCCCAAGGTGAAACTGTCTTACTACAGTGGCAAACTTTAAATGAAAATAATAATAAGCATTTTATTATTCAGAGCAGCAGAGATGGCTTAAACTTTTCTCCAATAGCTACAATAAACGGCGCCTTAAATTCTGCCGGCTCAGTCCCCTACTCTTATAAAGATATTCATCCGGTAGAAGGTCAAAATTATTACCGTGTAGTAGCTGTCTCTACCCAGGATCAAAAAGAATTCTCCGACATTATTTCAGTGAAATTTAAAAAGCAGAGCAAGGGAATCGCCACTATAAAAATTACCAAAACACTCATACAATTGAGCTTTGCAGAAACGCCGCTTACACCCGTTTGGGCAGGCCTTTACAATATGCAAGGCAAACTTATATTAACAAGCACACTGGCAGCAAACAATTCAAATTCTCAGTCCATTGGCATTACCCGGCTTCCTGCTGGGAAATATATTTTGCTGCTACAGTTGAAAGACCATAAAGAAACATTCCAACTATTAAAGTTGTAGGCATTATGTAGAGAGATACAACTATTTATAAATCTCCATTAAAATTGGCTTGCCAGCTGCCTCAATGTAACTGGTAAGTTTTTTCAAAAACTCCGGTGCTACAGTGGGGCAGCCAAGGCTGGGACAAATGGTCAGCGGATGTACATCTTCTTCAGGCACGCAACTATGGCCGTGTAAAACCACAAAGCGTTCAAAAGCTTTGCTATTTGTTTTGTCCAGCCCCTGCAGCTTATATGCAAGCCCAAAGCGCCCCTGATACGCTTTGCCAATTTTATATTTTCCCAGGGAAGTGCAACTGCTGCCCGGCACATTAGAAAAATACAATTCTTCCCCACCTGTTACGGAGCCTGCGCCATGGGTCACAAGGCCGGCTTTTTCTACCTTGCCTTTTTTAAAATTATACACAAAAAAACGTTGTTTGCCCGAGGGCACGGTCATATCTATCATAAAACAGACATCTCTATTGAAACCATTTTTCACTGCGTAATCTTTCAGTAAAAGCGCTTTTGATTGCAACTTAAGATCCGTTTTACGCTCTGCTGGTTTTAGGCTATATTTTTTAAGTTCTAAACTTTGCTTGCTTCCCCGCAATGATGGGCGATGCCAAAAAAAATATACCATTGTGGCGCTGGCAAAAAATATGCAACATGTGAAAATGGAAACCCTGAGCAGTGTTCGCATAAACATTTTGTGTAGAGATGCTGAACGTTTTGGTTTCCATAAATATTGAAATCAGGAAGTCAATTAATTGAAAAGCCTTTCCATAAAAACGGAAAGGCTTTTTCAATATGCTTTAAATAAATTTATTTGATGAGCACTTTAACTTCGGCCATCTCTCTAAGCGTAGCGGCAATGCTGGCGGCGTCCAATCCTATTTCGTGATACAATTCTTTAGCAGAACCATGCTCTACCAAACGGTCTGGTATGCCCATGATTTTCACCTCGGCTTTGTAGCCATGTTCGTTCATAAATTCCAATACGGCAGAACCAAAACCACCTACCACAGTACCATCTTCTGTGGTAATTACTTTGTCAAATTTACTAAATACTTCATGCAGCATTTCTTCATCTAATGGCTTGGCAAAACGCATGTCGTAGTGGGCAGGATTGATGCCTTCTGCCTTCACATCTCTAATGGCGGCGGCGGCAAAATTGCCCGGATGGCCAAAGGAAAGGATGGCCACCTGCTCACCATCTTTTAATTTTCTACCCTTTCCTATTTGAATTTCTTCGAAAGGATATTTAAGGGCCATATTGTCTTTTTGCATATCAGGAAACACGCCTTCGCCTCTCGGGTAACGTATCACTATGGGAAGATCCGTAGAATCTAATTGTGCGGTGTACATGAGGTTGCGTAGTTCCTTTTCATTCATAGGTGCACTCACAATCAAATTGGGTATGCAACGCATAAAGGCAATATCATAGCAACCGTGGTGTGTTGGCCCATCTTCGCCCACAAGGCCAGCCCTGTCCAGGCAGAACACAACGGGCAACTTCTGAATGGCCACATCGTGCACCACCATGTCGTAGGCTCTTTGCATAAAGGTTGAGTAAATATTGCAAAACACTTTCATGCCCTGTGTAGCCATTCCCGCACTTAATGCTACGGCGTGTTGTTCTGCTATGCCTACGTCAAATGCTCTGTCTGGCATGGCTGCCATCATATACTTTAAAGACGAACCACTCGGCATGGCCGGAGTGATTCCAAAGATCTTTTTATTTTTTTCTGCAAGTTCTATAATGGTAAACCCAAACACATCCTGGTACTTCATGGGTTGTGGCAATTCAAAAACTTTCTTCTGAATAACACCTGTTACCTTATCAAACAGCCCTGGCGCATGCCAAAGTGTTTGGTCTTTTT
>JBKJKD010000244.1:0-3069 GCA_046597635.1 Ferruginibacter sp.
ACAGAAGCATCAGTAATGCCATCCTTGCGGAAAATGTCTGCGTCCTTCGTCCCGCAATCCAGCTCCTTAAGAATTACCAGGACTTATAATGGTGTAGATCTTAACCTTTTCGCCGCAATTTTTTAAGTTTAATTTCTACAATCTATTTAATTCCTTTCTGAAAAATTCAACCACGTACCAATCAAAGCTAATAAAATACCATAAAAAAAATCACATTATAGCTAAATACATAGGTTGTTAATAGCCAAGTAATTAACAATAAAACAAAATGCACTGTGTATAATTTTTTTATATATAAACTTGGAGATTGTGTATTCATTTATATATTGCGGCGGTTATTATTTTAGTCAATTTTTCAGCGAATAAAATGTTCAACAATTGTAACCAGCTGTATTTTAATACTTTCAATTTATTGCGGATTTAATTCTTCAGATTTCATTATTTTTTAAAAAAAGATCTAGTTTTTTAATAGGAATACTTTTTTTTAAAACCCGGCGTTTATATATGGTTATAACTGGTTTAAAATTTGCTAACCAAATCAAAAATTTGTGGCTTCAAAATTTTTAGATTTCTATAAAAATTAGCCGCATTAATTTTATTCCTGTTGTGATACTTTAACCCGTTAATCCAATATAGTAAAAGAGATTCCAAAATGAGAAACGAATGGCGTAAAGCCGCTGTGATAGTTGGGTTTTTGCTGAGTTTTTTTGTCTATTCCAAGCTTAATGCGCAGCAAACACTTACACAAATAAATGGGTGGAATGCCTATATTCACTTGCCTTCAGGCTATGCCTCCAACAACATTACTTATCCAACAATTATTTTCTTTCCGGGCATTGGCGAAATAGGTACCAATCCTGCTTTGCTTATTTCACAAGGGCCAGGTGCCTACATTGCACAGGGCTGGAATGGTAATGTAATGGTGGATGGCAACACGGTGGAGTTTATTGTTATTAGCCTTCAGCCACCGGCAGGTTACCCACTCGAATCTTCAATGAATCAGAGAATACAAACTCTGAAAAGCCTGTATAGGATAGATCCTAACAGGTTATATCTAACAGGTTTATCTCATGGTGGCTGGTGTGCAAGTACCTATGTTACCGGGGACCCCTACGGTGGTCCCTACACTTATGCATCGCAGATTGCTGCTGTTGTTACTGTACAAGGAGTGATACCTGATGATAACTCACCTTACCCGGGATTATTTGACAATTTCGCAATTTCCGGTGGCCGTTACCTTGGTTTTGAACAGGTTAATGACGGAAGAGATACAAGAAGGGTAGTGGACAGGATGAATGCAACAGTTCCTAATTCTGGCGTATATGTTCAAACAAGTTTTGGAAGTGGGGGACATTGCTGCTGGAACCAATATTACGGTGGGCAGGGGGCTCAGCCTGGATTATTTCTGCTGGGAGGGGTTACTCAAAACTTATATCAATGGCTTGCCCGTCAAACACTGGCAAACAATAGTAATATTCCTCCGGTTTCTAATGCTGGGCCGGATAGAAATATTACCTTACCACTAAATACTATTACATTAAACGGATCTGCTACAGATGCCGACGGAACCATTACTTCTTACTTGTGGAACCAGATTGCGGGCCCAGGTGCTGCCGTTATCATAAATGGAACTTCTCCCTTGATTACTGTAAATGACCTCATCCAGGGTCAATACCAATTTACCCTCAAGGTGACGGATAACAGTACTGCAAGCACTATTGATACAGTGATCGTTACTGTAGATCCTGACCCTGCTACCATGGGGTGCAATACCAACGCACCAGTAACACATTATATCTCCAATACATCAGTGGGCGAAATTTACAGGCCAAACGGAGCTGCATGGAAAGGTGGAGATACGGTAAGAATAACGGGAACAGCTTACTCTGTTATTGAATTTTATAATATTGCGGGCGATCCTTGTCGGCCAATTGTAATTATGCCGCAGACCACCCTTACCACGCCGGTTTTCAGGCTCAAAGGTAACTGCCGGTATATAAAAGTTTGGGGAGGACCTACGCCATATGGTATTAAAATAATCAATGGAACTCTGGCAGTTTCTAGTTGTCATCATATTGAAATGAACAATATTGAAGCTAGTGGAGGGAGTGTAGGCGTGTATTGCAAACAAAACCCGGAATATTCAGACCCTTCAACCTGGCATCCCAACTATAGGATGACGAAGCTTACCTTTAAAAATATATGGGTGCATGATGTAAGTGGGGAGGGCATGTATATTGGTATTACTCAGCCTGATGGTATGACGGTAACCAGCACCTACAGTGGTGCTGATACAGTTATTATACCTGTTCGATTAGATAGTGTAGAAATCAGTAATTGTATTGTAGAAAGAACAGCGTGGGATGGAATACAATTGTCTAACGCCAGGAACGGAAATAAAATATTTAATAATACTGTTAGAGACTACGGTTTAATAAATATGGGCAGCCAGCAGGCGGGTATGATAGTTGGTGGTAATACCAATGCTGATGTTTATGGAAATACCATATCAAGGGGCACAGGAAATGGGCTCCAGCTTTTTGGTTACGGTATTAATAATGTGTACAATAACGTTTTAGACAGCTGTGGTTACGATGGCAAGACCAATGGCAACGGTACACAGGGGCAGCAATCAATTTATGCAAGCGATTATGTTATTGCTTCCGAAAATAATACAAAACAAACGATAAATGTTTATGGCAATACTATAAAAAACCCTAAGAGTGCAGGTGGCATATTCATAACCGATTATTTCAATAATTCATTCCCTTCTTTGGTTTCAAATAATATTTTTTGTATTCCCGGGGCCCCGTCTAACTGGGCGTCGGTATATATCAAAGCATATGTGCCGGGCAGTACAATCATCAACAATATACAATCCTGCAGCGCAGTTAACATAGCACCTACGGCCAATGCAGGCCTCGACACTATGATAACCTTACCCATTAATAGTACCAGTTTAAATGGTTCGGGAACAGACCCTGATGGAACAATTGTTTCTTACAATTGGATTAAAATTGCTGGCCCCGCAGCCGGTACCATCACCAATGCAAACATTGCTGTAACAAC
>JBKJKD010000152.1:0-2544 GCA_046597635.1 Ferruginibacter sp.
CAGCGTCATGATGGTGGCTACACCAATGCCATTGTCGGCGCCCAGCGTGGTGCCTTCCGCTTTTACCCAATCTCCATTTATAGTCATGATGATTCCCTGTTTGTCAAAATCGAAAACAGTATCCGCATTTTTTTGATGCACCATATCCAAATGACTTTGGAGGATGGTGGTTAGCCTGTTTTCCATACCAGCGCTGGCGGGTTTTTTTATGATCACATTACCCACTTCGTCTACCATTGTCGGTAGTTGGAGTTTTTCGCCGAATGCTTTTATAAAGGCAATGACTCTTTCTTCTTTTTTGGAGGGGCGGGGTGTTGCGTTCAGGTCTGCAAAATTGCCCCACAGTTCCTTTGGTTCTAATTGTTTTACGGCGTCGCTCATGCTTATTTTTTAGTCGGTGAAATTAGTATAATATTCGTAAAGCAGGTTTGTGTACCCTTCGGCAGTTTGTCCATCAGCCCTACAAAAAAGCCGCAATGAACTGCGGCTAAATATCTTTTCAAAACTAACCTGTCATTATCCCTTTTTAAAACTCAGCAGGGGCGTGTTCAGTGCCGCAGACATATCTTCTGTTTTGCTGCCTTTTAAAAACAGGCGGTCCCAAAGCGTTCGTTCCCGGGTAAACATTACCAGGCAATCGGGCTTATGCGTACTAAGATATTTTTTTACCTGCGCTACAAGGCTCGTATCCAGTGTTGCCGGTTGCACTTGTAGTTTAATTTTTTTATAAGGCATTTTTTCTATAATGTCCTGGGCAGCTTTTATTTTTATGCCATCAGGGTCGAGGTGATAATCCATATACAACACATTAATCGTGCACTTTGTTGCTTGTGCAAATGGCATTAATTGTGTGAGCTCAAATGAAAAACTTTGCAGGTCAGATGCAAAAACAACTTCATCAATACCTTCATATTCCTGGTTTTCAGGAATGGCCATCACCGGGATGTCTGATTTTGAAATCATAACAGAAGTGTTGGACCCAAAGAAGAATTTGGTTATACCCGAGGCTCCATGCGTGCCCATTACAATCAGGCTTACCTTGTTCTCTTTAGCTATCTCCAGGGTTTTTTCTATAAACATAGGATTGTAAGAAACTACCAGCCGGGTACTATCCGGCACTTTCATTTCTTCGTGCTTATAGGATTTGTCTACCTGATCCTGTAGTTTTTCCATTTTGTGTGCCTCATCTTCGCTTAGTAACAGGCTCATCTGCTCTTCGGTAGTGGCTGAAGAAAGTGCATAGGCAGATATATGTGAACAATGAAAAACGATAAGGTCGCTCTCCATCTGTTTACAAAGCTGGATGGCATAGCGCAAAGCAGCCGTAGCGTTTTTAGAAAAATCTGTAGGAACCAGTACTGTTGACATGCAAAAAAAAATTTAAAAATTAGGAATGAATGGGAATCGATAACAGCGGTATATCTGTGTGATAGCTCATTTTTTTGGTAAGGCTCCGATTAAATATGCTTTCAATAAAATTTCGTTTATGTGTAACCATTACCAGCAAGCCGGTTTCATTGTTGTGAATATAAGTTTTAATGGCTTCCTCAAAATGATGGCCATACACAGGGGACGGAAGAATAGTTAGTGCAGGATATTGTCTTTGCATATTTACACAAAAAGTTTCAATATTCCTCCGGTTTTCCAGGTAATCTGTAGCTACTGCACTGTCTTCGTTGGTAAAAACTGATACATGTATGGGGGCTTTTAAAAAACCAGCGAGTTGCAGCAATGGCTTTAGCACTTCCGGCGACTCTTTAAAATGGTTGATGGCCAGCAGAATATTTTTTGGTGGTTGCCATTCGTGCAGGAGTGGCACCGCCAGTAAGGGTACCGGCACATGACTAATTAATTTGGCCGTGATGCTCCCAAATAGTTTTTCTCTTATGCCTGAGTTGCCCAATGTGCCCATTACAATCAGGTCGACTTTATTTTCCATGGCTGCTTGTTCAATGGCATCTGAGATGAACCCGTTGTACAATTGCTTCTCCACTTTACCCTGAGATATTTCCCTGGTAGCGGTTACCAGGATATCCAATTCCTGGTTGGCCTTTGCCATTGTTTCTTTATCCAGCGTTTCAGAAAAAATTACATTTTCGTTGATGGCTGCATGAGTAAGGTTGGTTACGTGCATCACGATGATAGCTGCACCAGATACCTTAGCAACTTCTGCAGCATAGTTCAACGCCTTGTTGGCATTAAGCGAAAAATCGGTGGGAACCAGTATCGTTTGCATAGTAAGTATTTTTTATGCTTTAAAGATAGAGCCTTATAAACGAAAACGAGCTGACGGGTGTCAGGTATGTTTTGGGAGCAAAGCATCAATTAGATATCACTATTGCCCGATTAAAACGCCACCCGGTAGTTCGGCGCAGGCCATTTGGGCCTGATAAGCTGTTTAATCATTTAGCCGAACAACAATGAGCGAATATGATACTTGTCAGCGGAAGTTTTGATAGGCATCATGGTTACTCTTTTGATGCCATGGTAGTTTTGCTTTTAAATTGAATCATATAAAAAAGTTTTCCGATACTGATCCTGTTG